>JASFRP010000126.1:0-7794 GCA_050114895.1 Gemmatimonadota bacterium | reverse complement strand
TGTTGTCGGGAGGGATGTCAGGCCCCATGATCCCGGGGACAGGGTTGGGAAACACGTAGAACGAGGGGAGATCTGATGAGTATGCGTCTGGGAAGGCTCTGCCGGTCCGTCCGCCCGGGAATCAGGCCGGGGGTTGTGGCTCTCCTCCTCATGGGTCTGGCCCCCCTGGGGACAACGCCCTCCCTGGCGCAGGATACCGGGCAACTGGACGCGTTCATTGCGAACGCCCAGCGCGAGTGGCCGGTTCCGGGACTGGCGGTGGCAATCGTGAAGGACGGCGAGACGGTCCTCGCGAAGGGGTACGGGTTCACGGAGGTCGGGGGCTCGGACCCCGTGGATGAGCATACCCTTTTTGCCATCGCCTCCAACACCAAGGCCTTCACGGTGGCGGCGCTTGCCATGCTGGTGGAGGAGGGGAAGCTGGGATGGGACGATCCTGTCCGAGACTACCTTCCCTATTTTCAGCTCTACGATCCCTACGTGAGCCAGGAAATGAGAATCCGGGACCTTCTCTCACACCGAAGCGGCCTGGGAACGTTCAGCGGCGACCTCCTCTGGTACGGGACGGGCTACTCGCCGGAGGAAGTGGTGCGCCGAGCCCGTTTCCTTCCCGCGGCGGGGCCGTTTCGCGCCTCCTACGGCTACTCGAACCTGATGTTCATCGCAGCGGGCGAGGTCATTGCCGCTGTGAGCGGGATGCCCTGGGCGGAGTTCGTGGAAGCCAGGATCCTCCGGCCCCTGGGTATGGCGAGGACCGTGACATCCGTGGAAGGCCTCGGGACCATGGATAACGTCGCCACCCCCCACAAGAATCGAACCGACGGCACCGTTCCCCTGGAATGGTACAACTGGGACGCCGTGGCTGCGGCCGGGGGGATCATCTCCTCCGTGTCCGACATGGCACGGTGGATGAAGCTGCGCTTGAATCATGGGGAGCTCGATGGCCTGAGGCTCTTTTCCGAAGGCTCCTCCTGGGAAATGTGGACCGTCCATACCCCCATGACCATCTCACCGGAGGCCCATCGGTCCCAGCCCAGCACCCACTTCCGTGGGTACGGCCTGGGGTGGAACCTGAATGATTACCGTGGCAGGCTGGTAGCCAGCCACGGCGGCGGATACGACGGGATGTTTTCCAGGGTGGTCCTGGTTCCCGAGGAGAAGCTGGGAATCGTGGTCCTCACGAACTCCATGACCAGCGTCAGCACCGCCATCGCGAACACCGTTCTGGACGCTTATCTGGGAGCACCGGAGAGGGATTGGAGCCGGGCGATGCTCGACTCCTGGCGGGCATCCCGGGAGCGGTTCGAGGGAAGACAAGACCGCTTTCTCGAGGAGAACACCTCTGGGTCTCGCCCCCCTCTTCCTCTGGACGCCTATACCGGGCGCTACGGAGGTGACCTGTACGGAGACGGGACCGTTTCCCTGGAGGAAGGTCACCTGGTCTTGCGGCTTCTCCCCAATCCGGACCTGGTGGCGGACCTCACCCCCCTGAAGGATGACATCTTCCTTCTGGAATGGAGAAATACCTTCGCCTGGTTCGGAAGGGGTGCGGCGACCTTTCTCCTGGACTCCCACGGTGAGGTGACGGAGGTCAGGCTGGACGTGCCAAACAACGACTTCTGGTTCTACGAGCTGGAGCTGAAGCGGAAGGATCGGTGAAGGGCCCCGCCTCCTTGCCCTGGATTCTCGGGGTCCTCCGAGTAACATTCTCAAGGGACATCCGACGTCAATAGTCCATGGGAGGAGGTCAGGGTGCTCAAGGGGTTGCTTGCGGGGGGAATCACCCTGGGCGTTGCAGCGGTGTTTCCGGAGCCCCTCGTGTTCACGTTTCTGACGGTGATCCTAGGGGTGCTTCTCGGCGTGTACCCCGGGCTGGCGATGGCGAACCCCGAGGTGGGGAGGCCGGTGCTGCAGTGGGGGGTCGCCGTCTTGATCACCGCCGTGGCCCTGACGGGAATCTCGACCTCTCCTCTCCTTCTGGTGGTGGCCTTCCTGCTCCATGGGGCGTGGAGCCTGCTCCAGAAGTTCACCGCGTTGGGGGATGGAGTTCCGGAGGGGTTTCCCGGATTCTCCGCTACCTATGATCTGGTCCTTGGGGGTTTCTCCCTCTTCGTGTGGAGCGCCGGCGCCTGAGCCGTTCAAAAGGCATGGTGTGAATGGCCTGGCAGGAGGATTCGGAGACACGAATGCTCGAGATGCGACGATTGGGGAGGTCTGAGGTGGAGGTCTCGCCTCTCGGACTGGGATGCTGGCAGTTCTCCGGAGGGAAGGGAGCGGTGGGGAGTTTCTGGGAAGCGCTGAGTCAGGACCAGGTGAACGCCATCGTCGGGACCGCCCTGGAGAGAGGGGTCAACTGGTTCGATACCGCGGAGGCCTACGGAGGGGGGCATTCGGAGGCCGCTCTGGCCACCGCCCTCCACGCCCAGGGTGTCAAGCCTGACGGGGTGGTCATCGCCACGAAGTGGTCCCCCGTCTTCCGCACGGCGAGGAACCTACTGCGCAGCATCGAGGAACGCCTGGAGAAGCTTGGCGGTTTCCCCATCGACCTGTACCAGATTCATAGCCCCCTTTCGTTTTCCAGAGTCGGAACCGAGATGGCGGCCCTGGCCAAGCTCGTCCGGTCCGGGAAGGTCAAGACCGTGGGAGTGAGCAACTATCCGGCTCGAATGATGGTGAGGGCCCACCACCATCTTGCTCAGGCCGGAATTCCCCTGGTCTCCAACCAGATCCGATACTCCCTTCTGGCCCGGAAGGCTGAGGTCAACGGCGTCATGGAGGAGGCCAAACGGTTGGGGATCACGATCATCGCCTACTCGCCCCTGGCCCAGGGCATTCTCACCGGCCGATTCCACGCGGATCCCACACTCATCCAGACACGCCCCGGCCCCCGAAGGAGGATGGCGGCCTTCCAGAGGAAGGGGCTCGAGAAGACCCGCCCCCTGGTGGAGGCCCTGGCGGAGATCGGCGAAGTCCGTGGGGCCACGCCCGGGCAGGTGGCTTTGAACTGGCTCATGACGTTCCACGGAAAGACGGTCGTGGTGATCCCCGGATCCAGCAGGCCTCCTCAGATGGAAGAGAATGCGGGTGCCATGACCTTCACCCTGGACGAGGAGGAGCTCGCCCGGCTGGACCGGATCTCCCGGCCCCGCTGACGTTGGACACGCTCTCCTTCCTCGCCCTCGGGGACTCCTACACAATCGGCGAAGGGGTGAACCCCGAGCTGCGGTGGCCGGTTCAGCTGGTACGGCGCCTCAGGGAGGAGGGCCTCCCGGTGGAAGACCCCCTGATCATCGCCCGGACGGGCTGGACCACCCATGAGCTGGGGGTCGCCCTGGAGGCTTCCTCCCCCCGGGGTCCTTTCGACCTCGTCTCCCTCCTCATCGGCGTGAACGACCAGTACCGGGGCAGAGGGGTCCGGGAGTACCGCCGCCAGTTCTCCTCACTCCTCTCTCGCGCCGTAGAACTGGCCGACGGAGATCCGGGGAGGGTCGTGGTCCTTTCCATCCCGGATTGGGGGGTCATGCCCTTCGCTGAAGGGAGGGTTCGGGAGGATATCGCCAGGGAGATCGACGACTTCAACCTCGTGAACCGGGAAGAGAGCTCCCTGCTGGGTGTTCATCATGTCGACGTGACGGGGATCAGCCGCGACGCGGGGTCTGATGCGGATCTGATGGCGGTGGACGGACTCCACCCCGGCGCCGCCCAATACGGCACGTGGGTGGAGGCGGTGCTTCCCACGGCGAAAGGGATCCTCCGGGGGGCCGGACGATGACGCTCCAGCGGGGCATGGACTGAGGATTTGACACGGGGGGACACCGGGTTCCAAGCTACATTGTCCGCCTGCCGTCAGCGGGCGAACCGACATGGAGAGACGCCATGAGTTCCTGGGACGAGCGGTATGCTCAGGAGAGCTGGATCTTCGGCACGGAGCCCAACGATTTCCTCTTGGAGCAGGCCCACCGGATTCCAGGCGGTCGAGTCCTCTGTCTGGGGGAGGGAGAGGGGCGGAATTCGGTCCATCTTGCGGAGCTCGGATATGAGGTGGTGGGGGTGGATCGGTCCCAGGTGGGGTTGGACAAGGCTCAGGACCTGGCCCGGGAACGGGGGGTCTTCGTAGAGACCGTGCTCTCTTCCATCGAGGATTTCGATCTGAGGGAAGGAGAGTGGGATGGGATCGTCTCCATCTTCTTCCACCTCCCCCCGGAGCTCAGACGGAAGGTTCACAGGGCTGTCGTGGAGGGTCTGGCTCCCGGCGGTATCCTGATCCTCGAAGCCTATACTCCCCGGCAGCAGGCGTTTGGGACCGGAGGGCCGTCCGATCCGGCTCAGCTCTTGACCCTCGACCTGCTCATGGACGAGCTCGAGGGCCTGGAGCCACTTGTGGCGAGGGAGGTGGAAAGGGAGGTTCAGGAGGGCCAGATGCACCGCGGAAGGGGATCGGTGGTTCAGTTCGTGGGTGTCCGTCCCGAATGACCCCCAGTCGATCCTTCCCGGCGGGACCGAAGAGGATGCCCGGATTCTGCGTACCCCGTGTACGTGGGTTCACTGAAGATCCTCGGGACCCCCATCTCCCGCACCCGCACCCCGGGACGGGAACCACCTGAGAGCAGGACGCGCGATCAATGGTCTACATTCCGACGGCTCCAAACCCCTCAGTACCGCCCTCCCCCCGGACCAGGGAGATGGCCAACCTCCTGACCAGGGTCCTGGAGGAGTACAGGAAGTCCCACCCAGCGACGACGGACGCGGAAATCAGGGCCGCCGTGCGTCTGGCCCAGCTGGCGTCTCGGTCCGGGAATCAAGGCGCGCCGGCCCTTCTGGCTGTCGCCTTCGGCCTCCTGGTGGCTGGAGTCCTGGCGGGGTTTCTTTTCCATCGGTCCGCCGAGGGAGTGGAGATCGGCACCTGGTCACCCATGATCATCATGGGTGTGGTGTTCGTCCTCCTGGTCTTCTTGATGGCTGTCAAGGTCAAGAACAGATAGGAGGGCCATCGCGCCGCGCCCAATCCACGTTCAAACTCCACAAACGGATAGCACCCATGATTCGGACACGAGGATCCTGCGTCGTCCCCCTTCTCCTCCTGCCGGCCCTCTTCCTCCCGAGATCGGTGGCGCCACAGGACGTGGGCCCCCCCAACGGCTCCCTGGTGGTGGTGGGTGGCGCCCTTCGGGACCTCTCCATCCTGGATCGTTTCATCCAGCTGGCCGGCGGCCCCGAGGCCCCCATCGTCGTCATTCCTACTGCCGGCGGAGCGGACGACTACGACCAGTTCTATGGCGGGCTTGGAGATTTCCACGAGCTGGGCGCCTTCAACCTGACCGTGCTCCATACGTACGATCCTCAGGAGGCCGATACGGAGGAGTTCGTGAGCCCTATCACCGAGGCGAGGGGGGTGTGGTTCCCGGGAGGGCGGCAATGGCGTCTGGCCGACGCCTACCTGGGCACTCGAACCGAGGAGGAGCTCTGGAAGCTCCTGGAGCGGGGCGGGGTGATCGGCGGGTCCTCGGCCGGAGCCACCATTCAGGGGTCGTTCCTCGCGCGGGGCGACACACGGACCAATACCATCATGATGGGCGACCACCAGGTGGGTTTCGGGTTCCTCCGGAATACGGCCGTGGACCAGCACGTCCTCCGCCGAAACCGGCAGTTCGACCTCATCCAGGTCATCGAAACCCACCCGGAGCTTCTGGGGATCGGGATCGATGAGAACACGGCCATCGTGGTCCAGGGGGATCGCTTCGAGGTCATCGGGGAGTCCTACGTCCTCATCTTCGACAATCAGAAGACCGTGGGGGAGGAAGGTCGCTTCTATTTCCTGGCGCCGGGGGATCACTTCGACCTGTCCACCAGAGAAGCCACACGTCCGGGGACCACGTATCAGCCCGTGGCCGGCCCCGAAGCCCGGAGGTGGCCCGGAGGATCGTGAGGTCCGGCCCTCCATGCCCCGGGCGTCCTTTTCGCGGCGCTCTGGCAGGCCGAGGGCCGAACATGGGGCCGTCGCTTGATTCGGGGGGGGTTATGCCTTCTCTTCCTTCTTCGACCCATCCCCCCGAGATCCGGAGATCTTCATGACCGACCTCAGCGGCCAACTCATGGAGTGGTACAACGCCTACCTCCTTCCCCTCCTGACCACCTGGGGCCTGAGGGCGGTGGGTGGCGCAGCGGTGTTCCTCGTCGGAATGATGCTGGGGAAGTCCGTGCGAAGAGGGCTCATGAGAGTCTTCGACCAAACGGAGATGGACGAGACACTGGAGAAATTCCTCACCAGTCTCTTCTATTACCTGATCATCACCATCGCCGGGGTCGCGGCCCTCGGCATGATGGGAATCCAGATGGCCTCGGTTCTCACCATCCTGGGTGCCGCCGGTCTTGCCGTGGGTCTGGCGCTGCAGGGGACGCTCTCCAACGTGGCGTCCGGGGTCATGCTCCTGATCTTCCGCCCCTTCAAGGTGGGAGATTTTGTCGATGCCGCTGGTACGGCCGGCACCGTGGAGTCCATCGGCCTCTTCACGACGAGGCTGAATACCCCGGACAACGTCCACATCATCATCCCCAACTCGGGGATCTACGGCGGCACCATCAAGAACTTCTCACATCATGACGTCCGTCGGAACGACATGGTGATGGGGATTTCCTACGACGATGACATCGCCGTGGCGGTGGAGACCATCCGGTCCGTGCTGGACGCGGAGGACAGGGTCCTGAAGGATCCTGAGTATGTGGTGGCGGTGAGCGAGCTCGGGGATTCCTCGGTGAACCTGGTGGTTCGTCCCTGGTGCAAAGCCCCGGATTACTGGGGGCTCCGGTTCGATCTCACGCGAACGCTCAAGGAGCGCCTCGAGGCAGCTGGCTGCTCCATCCCCTACCCGCAGCAGGACGTCCACCTCCACAAGGTGGAGTAGGTCACGGGAGGGGCGTCTCTTCAGGGCCGTATGGGCGGAGCCGGTGGGGTGAGGAGGACCCGGGCTCGAGCCCAGATTTCGTCGAACATCTCCTCTGTCAGGGTACCGGTGAAGGTGTTCTGCTGGCTGGGATGGAAGGACGCCAGAAGGGTCATTCCCGGGCGCACCGCCTGTTCCGCTCCATGGGCGAAGGAGAGCTTGGGTCGAGGGAGGGGTTCCCCGCGATCCCGGAGGATCCGCCACACTTGATCGAAGGCGAACTTCCCCAGGGCCACCACCACCCGCACGTTCACCAGGAGGTCGAGCTCTTCTTCCAGGAAGGATCGGCAAGCGTCTCTCTCCGCCGGAGCAGGTTTGTTGCCCGGGGGGGCACACCGGACCGCTGCCGTGATAAAGGCGTCCGAGAGGGTGAGCCCGTCATCCTTCCCGGTGGAGCGGGGCTGGCTGGCGAAACCGGCCCGGTTCAGGGCTCGATAGAGCCAGTCTCCGGATCGGTCCCCCGTGAACATCCGCCCGGTGCGGTTTGCGCCGTGTGCAGCGGGAGCGAGGCCCACTACCAAAAGCCGGGCGTCGGAGTCTCCGAACCCGGGAACGGGCCGACCCCAATAGTCTTCATGGGCGAAGGAGGCCCGCTTCTCCAGGGCCACTTCCTCCCGCCACGCCACCAGCCGGGGGCAGCGGCGGCAGGTGACCACCGCTTCGTGCAGGGCGGAGAGGTCGTCCGACATGTTCCTCAGAACTTCAGTGAGGTCATGAAGTATCCGAAGTATCCCGTTCCCTCCAGGATTTCCAGCTCCTTCATACCGGGTCCGGCCCGGGTGAGGGAGTATCCGGTACGAATGGTCAGGTATTCCCGAAACCGATATTGGAGCCAAGCGTCCGCTTCCTCCCC
>JASFRP010000125.1:0-7811 GCA_050114895.1 Gemmatimonadota bacterium | reverse complement strand
ATCTCCCCCAAAAGTGGCGATGATGACGACGACGATGAGGACGATGAGGTCCCGGAAGAGGAGGACCTGGAGGACGATGATCGAACCAGCCCCCCTGAATTCTCGGGAGGGCGAGGCCGGCGCCGTCGGGTCGAAGGGCCCAGGATCCAGCTCCTGAACTACAAGGACGTCTCCACTCTCTCGCGGTTTCTCACGGAATCGGGGAAGATCCTCCCCAGACGGACCACGAAGGTGACGGCGGGCTTCCAGCGGCGACTGGGAAGGGCCATCAAACGGGCCCGCTACCTGGCGCTCCTGCCCTACATCAGAGATCACGAGGCGTAGGGGTCGTCCCGGATCATGGAACTCTGTGGCGCTTAGCGAGGGGTGAGGATGCATCTTGGGAACCCGGTGGAACGCCTGGGTCTGCTCCGAGCTCTCGGGCTCATGGTAGCCACGGGTGGCCTCTCCATGGTGAACCCTGGCATCCTCGTGGCTGTCCCGTTCGTCCTCCTGGTCCTCTTCCTCCCCTCCCGGTTCAGAGGATCCGTCCTGGTGGCGGGCCTCGTCGCCTTTCTGGCCTTCGGGGGAAACCCGGACTCGGGATTGTGGTACTTCGAGCGGGGGTGGGCACTCCTGGTGGGAGGCTGGTTCCTCGCCCTCACTCTCCGATGGCCTGGAGGGGCCTTCATCTCTCGGGGGATCGGTGCAGTGGGTGGGGCGTTCGCGGCCACAGCCCTCCTCTTCTGGAGGCGTCCCGGACAGTGGGCCGTCGTGGACTGGGCTGTCACCTCCAGGATGGAGAACAGCGCGGCTGCGGTTCTTCAGGCCCTTCGCAGCACGGTGGGGCCCCAGGCGATCCCGGCGGCGGCGGAATCCCAACTGTTGGAGGTCATCGCTCTCGAGGGGATCATCTTTCCGGCCGTTCTGGGCCTGGCCTCCCTCGCTGCGCTGGGAGCCGCCTGGTGGGCCTACAACAGGCTGAACCGAGCCCGAGAAGTCGGAATCGGGCCTCTCAAGGATTTTCGGTTTAACGACCAGCTCGTGTGGGTCCTGATTCTGGGCTTTCTACTCCTGCTGGGGTCGTCGGGTGCCGTGGGTCGGATGGGGAGCAACGCCGTGGTATTCATGGGGGTCCTCTATGCCCTTCGGGGCGTCGCCGTGGTTCTGGCACTTCTGGGAGGACCCACCATCCTCCTCGGCATCATTCTTGTGGTGGCTTTTTTGATCGCTGCGCCGTACTTCCTGGCTGGCGCATTTGTCTTCGGGCTGGGGGACACCTGGCTCAATCTCCGGACTCGCCGGGGAGTCCAATCCCCCCGGTGAGGTCCGGGCCGCACGAGTTGAGGAATGAATCCATGAAGCTGATTCTTCGGAAGGTTGTGGAGAACCTGGGAGACCCTGGAGACATCGTGGATGTCAAGCCAGGTTTCGGCCGGAACTATCTGATTCCCCAGGGTCTGGCGTACGAGGCCAGCAAAGGGAACATACGACGGTTGGAAGAGGAGAAGACGCAGGCTGACGAAAGGGCTCGGAGAGACTACCTGGAGGCAAAGCGCCGCGCCGCTCAGCTTGACCACATGTCCCTTACCTTCCACGCCAGGGCTGGGGAGGATGGGAAGCTCTTCGGATCCGTTACCAGTGGAGACATCGCGGATCGTGCCAGCGAACAGGGTCTGGACTTCAGGGTCGAGCGTCGCCAGGTGGTTCTCGATGAGCCCCTCAAGACCCTGGGGGCGTCGAGGGTGCCGATCCGGCTTCACCCCGAGGTGGAGGTGGAGATCGACGTGAAGGTGGAGCGGGAAGAGGGGTGAAGCCTTCCACCGCTCCCCAAGCCGAGGACATTCCCCTCGAGGTGGTCCGAGCCGCAGAGCTGGCGTTGGACCGGAAGGCCGAGGAAGTCATGGCTCTCGACCTCCGGGGGATCTCTTCCGCGACGGATTTCTTCGTCATGGCCACGGGGAACTCGGACATTCAGGTTCGGGCAATCGCCGAGCACATCATGGAGGAGTTGGTGAAGTCCGGAGTGCGGCCCCTGCACGTGGAGGGACTGGACCGGGCCAGGTGGGTTCTCATGGATTTCGTTGACTTCGTGGTCCACGTATTCCACCCCCTGGCCAGAGAGTTCTACCAGTTGGAGCTCCTCTGGGGTGATGCCCCCACCAGAGTGTTTGTACCCTGATCGCCATGGCAGTCGGGGCGGAGGAAGGGGGGCGATGGGAGTACGGATTGCCCCTTTGTACTGGCCTACATTACCTTCTCGAACAAGTGGGGAGGCCGGAGAACCGTCTGCGTTTTTCCGCCTCCATCCCTCTCAAGCACCAATCCAGTCCTCTGGGGTCCAATGGCCGGCGGAACCGAAGGTTGGCGTTTTTTTGACGTAGAATCCGGGCGAGCTCCGGCTGAGTCCGAGCCGTCCAACCTCCCGGCTGGGGGCAAGGGCAGAGTCGTCGTCTTGGCGGCGACCCCCTTCGCCCGCGAGGATGCCTGGGCCAGCCGGGCTGCGGTCCTCATGGCTCGGGAGTGGGCAAATGAGGGCCTGAGAGTCTTCCTGATGGATCTTGGGCTTGAAGAGCCCTCCCTCCATGATGTCCTCGATCTACCGAATGGTGAGGGGGTCTCGGAGGCCTTCCTGTTTGGCGCATCTGTCCAACACATCGCGAAGCCCGCGCTGAACAATGCCATCTTCTTCGCCTCCGCCGGGGCGCCCCCCGGAGATCCGGAAGAGGTACTCGGGCACCCACGATGGAACGACCTTGCCGGCGGGTTCAGCGAGGCTGAAGCGACGCTGCTCCTCTTCCTTCCCACGGACATCCCCGGGGCCGGGAAGATCCTGAGTCGAGCGACGGATATCGTCTTCCTGGCGGGACGCGGGGAATCGGCCGAGACCCACCTGGGCCCCGCATCCATCAAGGTCGTCACTACCCTCGGTCCCCTGGGGACGCCATCGGGGGATGCGACGGCCCCGGAAGGGTCGGTTTCATCGCTGCCGCCCCTCCATGAGCCGGGGGCAAACGATGGAGAATCCAGGGTTGCTGAAGAGCCTGGGGAGGATACCGGCCTCGGACCTCTAACGCCGGATTTCGATTTCGAAGGCGCGCTGGAGCTTGCCGAGGGATTCAGGTTCGCTCCTGAGGAGGAAGTGGACTCCCAGGGCGCCGAGGCTGAAGGGGAGGAGGCCGTTGCTTCCTCGGACGCGCCCCTCGCCGAGCCTGCATTGACGGGGACGACCTCAGGGCGGGAAGAGGATATCCCGGAGCCGGGGAGGGAGGTGGAGGAGGAGGTGAGCCTCTCCGAGGCCCGGGAGGGCGAGCCCGGCTTCGGAGATGATCTGCAAATGGGGGCCTCTCTCTCAGAGGCCCTGGGCGAAGAGGTGGAGGAGGCGGGGGAAGGCGAAGAAGTCAGGAGCAGAGCGCCGGATTTCGAGGCTCATTTCGTCGATCTCCCTCCCGCGGGTGGTGAGGAGCCAAGCTGGGCCGGGGAAGATGAGTTTGGTCAGGACCTTGTTCAGGGGCCCGATTTCGGGGCAGCCGGTGGCCCCCTGCCCGAGGAGGGGGAAGCCCGGATCGAGCCTCCGGAGGAAGTACCGGCTCCCTCCTCCCCCCCAGACCGGGCCAAGGAGGTTCTGGTCCCGGAACGACGACGCCCCCCCAGGAAGAAACCCCCGAAAAAGAAGATTCCCTGGGGAAGGATCGGTGCGGTCCTCGTCGCCGTTGCCATCCTGGGATCCGCGGTGGGGACCGCCACGGGCTACCTGGACGTACCAGGATTTGGATTCCTCCGGAGCTTCTTCGCCGAGATTCCGGATCCTCCCCTCACCCTGGCAGGCCCCCAGGCCAACGAGGAGGTACTCCGCTACTCCCTCGTTCTCTTTGAGTATGACGAGGCGGAGCTGGACGACGGGCTCGAGATGCTCGACGCTTTGCAGGCCAGGCTCCCACATCTTCTCCTCACCCTCGTGCCCGGTGAAGTGAATGGGGAGCGGATCTATACGCTCCTGGCAGGGCCCGCCGTCGACCGCGTGGAAGCGGAGAACCTCAGGGCTCCCATCGCAGAGGTTCTGGTTCGGGAGGACCCGGCCTCGTGGTCTGTCAGGGAGACGCCGAGAGCCTTCTATCTCGGCGAGAGGGGGACCCTCGAAGAGGCTCGAGCATACCTGGAGTCCGTTGCCCCCGACGACCTGCACGCCTACATCCTCCACGTCACCTTCCCGGAACCGGAGGGCTCGGAGAGTTACCAGATCCTCACCGGGGCCTTCGCCGGAATCCCTGATGCACGCCCCCTGCAACTCATCCTGAGGGATCTCGGCTTCAGAGACGCACCCCTCATAGAGCGGAGAGGCCGTCTCCCCGAATGAAGCTCAAAGCCCTGAAGGTCCACGGGTTCAAGTCCTTTGCGGATTCCACGGAAATCGAATTCCACGAGGGAATTACAGCCATCGTGGGGCCAAATGGATGCGGAAAGTCGAATATCAGTGACGCCATCCGTTGGGTGCTGGGGGAACAGCGTCCCACGGCCATTCGAGGCGCGCGGATGGAAGAGGCGATATTCCAGGGTAGCGTCAACCGGCGACCCGTGAACCGCGGTACGGTCTCCCTGGTGGTGAGCAACGAGGACGGTGCCCTTCCGGTTCCCTTCGAAGAGGTGGAGCTGGGTCGAACCGTCTACCGGGATGGTGGCAGTGACTACTCCCTCAACCGAACCGCCTGTCGACTGAGAGACATCACCGATCTGTGTCGGGATACAGGGCTGGGAGCCAACGCCTACGCCATCATCGAGAACCGGATGATCGATGCCATCCTCTCGGACCGGGCCGAAGAGCGGCGGGGGCTCTTCGAGGAGGCCGCGGGGATTGGGAAATACAAGGATCGTCGAAAGGCCGCGCTACGACGACTCGAAAGGGCGGAGATGGACCTCCAACGCCTGGACGACGTCATCTCCGAGGTGGAGACGAAGGTACGCTCCCTTTCCCGGCAGAAAGCCAAGGCGCAGCGGTTCCAGACACTCCGGGATCGAAGACTCGCCGTGGAGGTGGCCGTCGTGCGCCACCAACTCCACACCCTCCGGGAGCGGCTCGACGAAGTGGATCGAGAGCTGGTGGGCGATCGGGAGCTCGGAGAAGGGTATCTGGCGGAGCTTCGAGCGGCGGAGGCCCAATACGAGACCCTCAGGCTGAGACAGGTGGAGGTGGAGAGGGCACGCTCCGAGGCTGGCCAGGCCGTCGACGGCATCCGGGAGAGGTTGGTGAGATGGGAGAGAGACCTGGCTGTCGCGCAGGAGAGAGCCGGGTACGCCCAGCGTCGCCTGGCGCAGATCGGAGAGGAGCGGGTGGAGCTCCAGCACCGCAAGAAAGGCCTCGTGTCCCAGCGAGAAGAGCTCACCTCCAGGGAATCCGCTCTCGCCGAGGAGCTCCGCCTCCTGCAGGAGGAGAAGACGGGGAAGTCGTTGTCGGTCAAGGAGAGCCGAGGAGCCCTGGAGGAGGCCCGCAGCGAGATGGAGACGACGGAATCGAAGCTGAGGGAGATTACGCGCCGGCAGGCCCACCTCGAGGGAGAGGCGACCTCCGCCGAGGGACAGGCTCAGGAGCTGGATCGGAACCTGGACCGTCTCCGCAAGGAGCTGGCGGAGGCCTCGGACGCCATCTCCGATGCGGCGAGCCAGGGGGACCTCTTCGCCGATCAACTGTCCCGGCTGGAAGATGCGGTGAACTCCACGCGGGAATCCGTATCCGATGCGAAAAGCAGGGTCCAGGAGGCGAGGGGGGCTCTCGAAGAGGCTCGAGGTGTGGAGAAGAGGGCCGGGGAGTCCGTCTCCGCTCTGGAAGCTCGTATAGAAGCCCTGGAGGAGATGGAGCGGGCCCAGGAGGGGGTGGAGCCCGCAGTCAGGGCCGCCCTGACGATGGGTGAGGAATGGATTCTCGGCACCCTCGGCGACTCGCTGGCCGGCGATCCAGAGGTGGTCGGGGCCGTGGAGTCTTTTCTGGGGCCCATGGTTCAGGGCCTCATCGTGAGGGACGAGGTGGCCCTTGGCCATGTCATGCAATGGTACCGGGAGGAGTGGGGAGAGCGGGGTGGGCTCATACTCTTTCCTCTGGATCGCGTGTCCGGCTCCGACGAGAAAAAGGGGGGGTCCCTTCTGGACGCCCTCAGTCTGGAGGGGGCGGGGGCCCCGTGGGTCAGGAAGCTCCTGGGCGGAATCAGCCTCGAGCGGGAGACCTCACCTGCCCAGGCCGGGGGACGCCGGGAGGTCCTCTCACTCGCCGGGTCCGCGGTGGACCGGCAAGGGGTAGTTCGGCTGGGGAGTCCCCTCGGGAGCTCCGGAATTCTGGAGCGACGGGAGCAGGCGAAGCGTCTCCGGCAAGAGCTCAAGGGAGGAAAGAAAGCGTTCAAGGAGGCCTTGAACGACCGAGGTCGTTGCGAGGCCACCCTGGAGGAAGCGGAGGCGGGCCTCGAGACGGCGTGGCAGACGTTTCGTGGGGCTGAGGACGCCTATCGGTCCGCCAGCGCAGAGGCTCAGGCCCGTAGCGACCGCAAGACGCGTCTCGACCGACATCAGGAGGAGCTCGTCCGGCAGATAGAAGGGACTCGTGCTGTTCGAGAGAAGGCTCTGGAGCGTGGAACCTCCGCCCGAGAGGATCGGGACCAGCTGACGATGGAGATGGAGAGTCTGAGAACCGGGGAGGGAGTGCTGCGGGAGCGAGTAGCGGAAGCACAGGAAGCGTGGGAAGTGGCGCGAGGCGAAGAATCTCGCGTGGCTTTGGAGCTGGCCAAGAGGGAGGGGGAGCATTCCCGACTGAAGGAGCGGATTTCGGATGTGGAGGGGGGCTTGGCGGAGGCCGAGGGACGAATGGCGGCGCTGCAGGCGGAAGAGGAGGCCCTCCGGGAAGAGGAGGCATCCGTGAACCGTCTGCGGGAGGAGGGAAAGGATGCCACAGAGGTTCTCTTCAGGGAACGGGATGTAGCGGAAGAGGAGCTGCGTGTGAGGGAGGAGGCCTCCCAGCGAATGACTGAATCCCTCCAGGAGGCGGACCGCAAGGTGCGGACGGCCAGGGCCGAGGAGCGAGAGGCCCTGGACCGTCGACACAGCACGGAGTTGGAGCAGCAAGAGCTCGCTGGGCGGATTGGCCGCATCCAGGATCGGCTGGAAGGGGAGTGGGGCCGGCCCCTGGAAGTGTTGCTGGCGGAGGCGGAGCCGGTGGAAGGAGACCCTGAGGTCCTCAGGGAAGAGCTGCGTGGGATTGTGGAGAAGCTCGAAAAGATCGGCCCGGTCAACATGTTGGCGGTAGAGGAGCACCAGGAGGAAAGCGCTCGGCTCGAATTCCTCCTGGCACAACGGGCAGACTTGAAGGAGGCAAGAGATGACCTTCGGGCTGCCATCAGGCAGATCAACGAGACCGCGACGCACCTCTTCCAGGAAACCTTCCAGAGGATCAGGGAGAACTTTCGTAGCACGTTCCAGCGCCTCTTTGAAGGTGGAGAGGCTGACCTCTGGTTGGAGGACGAGGGAGATCCTCTCGAGTCCACCATCGAAATCCACGCCTCTCCCAAGGGCAAGAAGACACAACGCATCGACCTCCTTTCCGGGGGAGAGCGGGCCCTCACGGCTCTGAGTCTTCTCTTCGGGATCTACCTCGTGAAGCCCAGTCCCTTCTGTGTCCTGGACGAGGTGGATGCGCCCCTGGACGAATCAAACATCTACCGGTTCATCCGGCTCCTGCAGGAGTTCAAGGACCAGACACAGTTCATCGTCATCACCCACAATGCCCGTACCATCGAGGCGGCGGACTGGATCTACGGCGTGACGATGGAAGAGCCCGGTGTGAGCCGCATTGT
>JASFRP010000124.1:0-7836 GCA_050114895.1 Gemmatimonadota bacterium | reverse complement strand
ACCTATCTCATACTGGAAACGCCCGCCGGCGAGCAGGAGCGGAACGACGACTGGGGAGATGACACCATGCACTCCCACATCGAGCTGGTGGCCCCGGAAGCCGGCACATATTCGGTCCTGGTTACCAGCTTCATGGCAGACGAGGTGGGAGAGTATACCCTCCAGGTTGCGGTGGTGGCGGGATCCTGACTCGAGGCCCGGCCCGGGCCCCGAGGCGGAGCCCGGGCCGATGGACGGCCGGTTCCGGAGATGTAGGTCCTGTGTCCGCCTTCTCGGCGAGGATGCCCTCTGGACGAACCTTCCCCTCCCGACTAGACTCGGATTGGAAATTCTCTCCTCCCCATTTAATCCTGGTGGCCCGAAAGAGAGCTCCGGCGAACACCGGGGGGATTGGCCACTTCCGTTCCAGACCCAACGCGACAGGAGGCCCCATGGCCGCGGACCCGACCCTGTACCGTCCTGCGCAAGCGATCATCGACGCAGCCCACGTTCCGGATTATGACGCCCTCAGGGCCGAGGCCGACGCCGACCCGTCGGCATTCTGGGACGCCCGTGCCAGGGAGCTTCTGGACTGGTACGAGCCCTGGGAGAAGGTCCTGGACGATTCGGAGGCCCCCTTCTTCAAGTGGTTCACCGGAGCCAAGACCAACGTCGTCCTGAACGCCCTGGATCGGCATCAGACCAATCCCACGCGGAACAAGATCGCCCTGGTGTGGGAGGGAGAGGACGGTTCCCTCAGGACGTTCTCCTACTTCGCGCTCAATCGAGAGGTCTGCCAGTTCGCCAATGTCCTCAAGAGCATGGGGGTCCGGAAGGGAGACCGGGTGACCATCTATATGCCCCGGATCCCTGAGCTCGTGATGGCGATGCTGGCCACGGCGAAGATCGGCGCCGTGCACTCCGTGGTCTACGGAGGGTTCAGCGTGGAGGCATTGGCCGAGCGAATCGAGGACTCCGAATCCCGGATCCTCATCACTGCGGACGGCGGATACCTCCGTGGGAAGACTGTACCCCTGAAGGATATCGCCGACGAAGCGCTTCAGCGGTGCGGAACGGTGGAGCACGTGGTGGTGATCCGTCGTACCGGGGGGGAGATCCGCATGGAGCAGGACAGGGACTACTACTACGACGAGCTCATGTCCCTCCCCATCGCCCGGGCCACCAGCGGGGACAAGTGCGAGACGGAGGTGATGGATGCTGAGGATCCTCTCTTCCTCCTCTACACATCCGGTACTACCGGGAAGCCGAAAGCCATCCTCCACACCCATGGGGGATACCAGGTGGGGATCGCCACAACCCTCAAGTACGCCTTCGACCTGAAACCGGAGGACCGGTGGTGGTGCGCCGCGGATCCCGGGTGGATCACCGGTCATTCGTACATCGTCTACGGTCCCCTCATTCTCGGGGCCACCTCCATCATGTACGAGGGGGCCCCCACCTACCCATATCCGGACCGGTGGTGGCGTATCGTGGAGCGTTATGGGGTGAACATCCTCTATACGGCCCCCACCGCCATCCGCGGATTGATGCGCTTCGGAGACGCATGGGTCAGGAAGCGCGATACCTCGACGCTCCGCCTCCTGGGCACCGTCGGGGAGCCCATCAACCCGGAGGCCTGGCGCTGGTACCATGAGGTGGTGGGAAGAGGGGAGTGCCCCATCATCGATACCTGGTGGCAGACGGAGACCGGCGCCTTCATGATCACTCCCGTCCCCTCCTTTCCGCTAAAGCCCGGCTCGGGAACCCGACCTTTCCCAGGAATCAAGGCCGAGATCCTGGATCAGGACGGAAAACCCGTCCCACCGGGGGAGGAGGGCAAGCTCGTCATCACCACCCCCTGGCCCTCCATGCTCCGAGGGATCTACAAGGACCCCGAGCGGTACGTCCAGCAGTACTGGTCCACCTACGAAGGGAAGTACCTGACGGGAGACTCCGCCAAGGTCGACGAGGACGGATATTTCTGGATCATCGGCCGCATGGACGACGTGATCAAGGTGTCCGGATACCGTCTGGGAACCGCCGAGATCGAGTCCGGACTGGTGAGTCATGATACCGTCGCGGAGGCTGCTGCCATCGCAATTCCGGACGAGCTGAAGGGAAACGTCATCCACGCATACGTCATCCTCAGGGCGGGGGTCGGGGGCAGCCCGGAGCTGGCCCAGGAGCTCAAGGAACACGTGGGGCACGAAGTGGGGCCCATCGCCAAACCGGCCCGGATCGAGTTCGTGGAGAGTCTTCCCAAGACCCGCTCCGGCAAGATCATGAGACGTCTGTTGAAGGCAAGGGCCCAGGGGCTTCCGGAGGGGGACACTTCCACGCTCGAGGCGTGAGGGGACGTATCCCACTTTCAGATCTCAGCTCTCTGCCAGGAGTCGCCCCAGCGCCACGGCGTTGACTTTTGCCGTGGCGCTCTCGGCCCGGGAGGGGATGAGCACCGGCGCGGCCGCACCTACCACCACGTGGCCTGGTTCGACGGGGACCGTGTATTGGATTGCCTTGGCAGTGATGTTCGCGGATTCGATGTTGGGGAAGAGCAGGAGATCGGCCTTCCCGGCCACACGCGATTCCACCCCTTTCCTGCGTGCCGATTCCTCGGACAGTGCCAGGTCCATCGCCAGGGGCCCTTCCACCTCGCACCTCCCGAATCGGCCGTCCCTGGCCATTCGGGCCAGCTCCGCAGCATCCACCGTGGACGGCAGGTCGGGGTTCACCTGCTCGATGGCAGAGACAACCGCAACCTTGGGCACGTCGTACTCCAGCACCCTGAACACATCGAGGGCATTCACCAGGATCTCCGCCTTGGATTCCAGGTCCGGGGCGAGATTGATTCCTCCATCGGTGAGTCCCATCAGACGTGGCTCCCCGGGCAGGGGGCAATCGAAGAGGAAGACGTCGGAGAGCAGTCGCCCGGTCCGGAGGCCCCGTTCCCGGTGAAGGACTTCCCGGAGGAGATCTCCGCTAGTGACCTTCCCCTTCATGAGAACGTGGCCCTCTCCATTTCTCACAAGCTCCACAGCGGTCGTGACCGATTCGTCCAACTCCTGACGATTCACGATCTGGAACCCCTTCGGATCCCGGTCCAGGTCCCACAGGGCGGCTTCGATCCTGTGCTGGTCGCCCACGAGGATACAGCGGGCGAGACCCACTTCCTCCGCAACCGCCGCAGCCTCCAGGGCCACCTCGTCCTGGGCAGCCGCGATCACGACGATCCTGGTGGGAAGGGCCCGGGCTTTCCGCCTCAGATCTTCCAGGGACCTCACGGGGCCCACGGGGAGGGATCCCGGTAACGGCATGACGAACACTCCCAGATTCTCGGGTTCGAAGATGGAGTCCAGCCACATCCCCGCCGGGGCCATGTGGAGGGACAGGGCCCGCCGTGCACGGGCCGGGTGCCACCCGAAGATTCAGTAGGGTCTTGCCCTCTCTTCCCCTCTCAAGACCCGGAGGCCCGCCTGGGCCAGGGCCCTGAGCTCCTCCATCGCCGGGAACACCTCCACCGGCGCCAGGAAGGACACCCTCTCCCGGATCCACCCCACCAGGAGCTCGCTCGTCGCCAGGCCACCGGTGAGGAGAATGGCCTCCGGGCCGCCCTCCAGCACTGTGGCCATGGCCCCGATCTCTTTTGCGATCTGGTAGGCCATCGCCTGGTAGACCTCCCTCGCCACCTCGTCCCCGTCGGCGATGCGAGCCTCCACCTCCCTGGCATCGTCGGTTCCCAGGTAACTTACCAATCCCCCCTCTCTCAGGGTCATGGATCTCAACTGGGCCCTCGAGTAGTCCCCCGAGCAGGCCAGGTCCAGCAGCTCCTGGATCGGGAGCCCTCCGGATCGGGAGGGGGAAAACGGCCCTCCGCTGTTGGCGTTGTTCGCGTCCAGGATCCGGCCGTCCCTCACCGGGCAGACGGAGATCCCTCCGCCCAGATGACCCACCACGAAGGCGGATCCCTCCAGGGCCCTCTGGTCCCTCCGGCAAGCCTCCCGCACCAGGGCATGGATGCTCAATGCATGGCTCAGGCTCCTCCTGGGAATCTCCCGGAGCCCCGAATACCGCGCCAGAGGACAAAACTCGTCCGTGGACACAGGATCCACCACCAGGGCCGGAATCCCGCCGCCCGTGCCTCGGGGGTCCTCTTCATCGGCGATGGCCCTGGCCAGGGCACACCCGAGATTCGAGGCATGGGAGCCCTGAAAGTTCCCCCTGGAGTCGACCAGCATGGCCTCAGTCACCTCGTACGTCCCTCCCTCCACCGGCCGGAGGAGCCCCCCCCTCGCCACGACGGCATGGAGGCTCCGGACAGATAGTCCCTCTCCGTCCAACCACTCTCGAATCGTCAGCAGGCGATCTGGGAGCTCCTCCCAGGCTCCGCCCCCTGGCCCCCTGTTCGGGACCGGGAGGGTGGCGTGGGATACCATCTCATCCCCATGGAACACCGCCACCTTCGTGGACGTGGACCCTGGGTTCATGACCAGGATCCGCTCTCCTCTCTCCGTTCCCATGTCCCTCCCGTCTCTCGGTGTCCGCCGCTCCCCCACTCCCCCCACGCATCCCGCCGCTGTGGTTCAATGTCCCACGCCGGGACAACAGCGGAGGCACAATTGTCTCACGTTGAAAGTTCTCTTGCCCTCTCGATCAGCCATTCAGAGAGATCAAGCCATTAATCTCCTGAATCCGATGATTCCGCCGGAGCGAACCCCGACCACTCCTCGTATCGGTATAGGCACAGACCTTGCCGTTTCTTTCAAGAAGATGTACTAGTTGCCACCATACTTAACCGTGGTAATATTCATGGCAATTGAGGCGATCCGGTAGAATCTCATACCGGTGGGGCCTCGGGAAAGCCAAATCCGCGGCAGGGGGCCAAACGGTGGGACTCGTAAACGATTTCTTGGGAAGTGTTCGAATCCTCTCCACGACCATCGACGAGTGGATGGAGCAGGAACTGAGAGAGGTCACGGACGACAGGGTTACGACTTCTCAGCTCAAGGTTCTCAAACTCGTCGCTCGGACCAATGCCCGGCGCATCGGTGACGTAGCAGATTTCCTCGCGGTGAGCAATGCTGCGGCCAGCAAGGCGGTGGATCGTCTCGTTCGCCGCGGACTCATCCGGCGAACGGAGGCAGCCTCGGACCGGCGGGCTGTGGAGCTCTCCCTCACACCAGAGGGAAGAACCCTGCTGGCCCAGTATGAGGCCGCAACCACGCAGGTCCTCAAAGACCTGTTTGGATCACTTGATCAGAGTTTGCTGAAGGAGACGGCCGATTTCCTGGATCACCTTTCCACCGAAGTGGTCAGGACAGGGCGGGTCAGAGACGGAATCTGCCTCCGCTGTGGCATCCACTTCCGGGACCGGTGCATCTTGCGACAGAGCGTCGGAAAGAACTGCTACTTTCACCTGCACAAGGATCCGACGTTGAACAACCATTCATCCCTTCCCATGGTCGGGGAGGAGGCGGCGTCAGAAGCGAGCAAATAGAGACTGATTGAGGGAGACCCCCGGCATCGGGACCGAGTGGGACTCCCCTGACGATCCCCGGGGATCAGGTCATCCAGCCGATCCAGTCCTGGTCCCCATTTCCCCAGGTCGGCGCAGAACAAGTCGACCGCACATCCTACCCGAAAACAAAACAGGCGGGGGCCCTCCATTGCGGAGGGACCCCGCTCCTGCCGTCTAGGGGTCGAGTCGAATGTGAATGTCCCTTGCGGCGACCCGCGCCTGCGCTACGGCGTACGCCACCCGAGAAGGGCCTCGAACGCTGTCCCCCCCCGCCCACACCTTGTCGCGCGTGGTCCGGCCGGTGAGGGGGTCCGCTACGAGGAGCCCCCTGTCCCCCGCTTCCAGGCCCGGAGTGCGGCGCGCCAGGGTCGGATCGGGTAGGAACCCCAGGGCAAGGATCACCGTCTCTGCGCAGACGTCGAAATGTGAGCCTGGTATGGGAATCGGGCGGGGGCGACCTGAAGGATCCGGTTCTCCGAGCCTCGTCCGGACCATTCGCACGCCTCTGACGTGGCCCTCTCCATCGTCCAGGAGCCGAACCGGTGAAACGAGCCATTCGAACGCGGTCCCCTCCTCTCGGGCCAGGCGCCGGTCCTCCGGATTCCCGGGCATCTCGTCCTCGGTCCGCCGGTAGTAGCTCGTAACCGCGGTCGATCCCAAACGGAGTGCCGTCCGGCAGCAATCCATGGCCGTGTCCCCTCCTCCCACTACCGCCACCCTGCGCCCCACCTCCGGAGGGTCCTCCAGATCGGAAGGACGGAGATTCTGTTCCACGTTGGCCCGGACAAGGAATGGGCGCGCTCCATACACACCCGCGAGCTGATCCCCGGGGATTCCCACCGGGACCGGTCGGTTCGCTCCTGTTCCGATGAATACAGCCTCGAACCCACTGGCGAAGAGGTCGTCCAGCCCTTTTCCGTTCCCGATGCGAGTGTCGAAGATGAACTGCACTCCCAGCTCCCGCAGGTACTCCAGTCGTCTGACCACCCGGGTGTGATCGAGCTTGAACCGCGGTATGCCGTATCGGAGGAGCCCCCCACCGTCCGGCCACTCCTCATAGACCGTGATGCAGTGTCCCTCCAGCGCCAGGAGCTCCGCTACGGTCAGTCCTGCCGGCCCCGATCCCACCACCGCCACCCGATGCCCCGAGGGGGGTGGGCGCTGTATGTGCCGCCCCCTGGTCTCCCGGAATCGGTCGGTGAGGAACGCCTCGATGTGGCCGATCCTCACGGGTGGGTGTCCCGTGGCCAGATGAGGGCAGGTCCTCTGACAATGCTCCCCCTGGGGGCAGACCCGGCTGCAGATCTCCGAGAAGTTGCTCGTCAGCCGAAAAACCTCGGCGGCACCGTCAAAATCACCATGCTCCGTGAGCCACAGGGCCAGGGGGATGTCGTTGTGGAGCGGACAGGCCTCGACGCAGGGCGCATCCCGGCATTGGAGACAGCGACCTGCCTCCTCCATGGCCATCTCTGGAGTCCAGGGAAGGTAGACCTCGTCGAAGTTCCGGATCCGCACCTGGGGCGGCTGGACGGGCGCAATCTGAGGATGAATCCGAAGGCGCGCTTCGGCATCAATATCCCTGGGTCCTGGTCGGGAGAGCACGCTGCTCCTTCCTCCCCAACCCTGGAGGCCGGTCCGGGTGGGCTGGGACCTGGTTCCCGTGAGCCTGAACGGCGGGCCGGGCACGACGCCTGGCGGAGCTCAATCGGGCAAGAGACATGCCGGTAGTTATTTCTCTCGAATGATTTCAACCGGCAAAGAGGCTATGTTCCCCGGCACGCGCCCGATTGTGGCCCTCCTGGCCGTGGATGAAGGGGAGCTGTACAGATGGCCCGAATCCTCACGCTCGTCGCCTTTGTAGGAGTGATCCATGTCGTCGGGCTCCTGAGAGTACCCGGGGCCCCCCACGGTTCCGCCACGCTCTTCCTGGGGGCTTTGCTCCTGGCCTCCTACCTGGCGGGAAGGGCCGCCCGTGTTGCGTCTCTCCCCCAGATCACTGGCTACCTCGTCATCGGAATCCTGATGGGCCCATACGTCCTGGGCATCGTTCCCCGGGAGGTCCTGGAGGAGTTCCGGTTCGTGAATGGGGTCGCGCTGGCCCTCATCGCCCTGTCCGCGGGGGGGGAGCTCAGGCTGAGCTCCGTGAAGTCACAGATGCTGAGCATCGGAACCATCACGGCCTTCCAGATCGTCTTCATGTTCCTTCTGGTTGCCGCGGCGGTGTACATGGGCCGGGGATTCATCGAATTCCTGAGGGACGGCCCCCCCCGGGTCGCCGTGGCGGTGGCCCTCCTCTTCGGCTTGGTGGCCGTCGCAAATTCTCCAGCCACTACCGTCGCAGT
>JASFRP010000123.1:0-7872 GCA_050114895.1 Gemmatimonadota bacterium | reverse complement strand
GCCCTCAAGGGGGACGGCACCCTGGACCGGGATCGTGCGAGATCCATGGTCTTCAGGGATGTCTCCCTCCGGAAGGAGCTGGAAGGAATCCTGCATCCCATCATTCGTGGCCTTCGGGATGACCGGATGGGGCAGGTGGCCCGGCAGGGGAGTCCTCTGGTGGTGGCCGAGATCCCCCTTCTCTTCGAAGTCGGCCTGGAGGGGGAGTATGACGTCGTGGTCCTGGTTCACGCCCCGTACGAGGAGAGGCTTCGGCGCCTGACCCGGATCAGGGGGTTGGAGGAGGAAGAGGCTCGTCGAATCCTGGACTCCCAGATACCGTCGGAGGAGAAGCTGCGCCGGGCTTCATACGTGATCCGGAACGATGGTTCGGAGGAGGACCTTGCCGTAAGAGCCCTGGCACTCCTGGACCTGCTCAGAGCGCGCGCTGTGGGAAGGGGGGTGTCGTGACGGACAGGATGCGTCTGGACCTGCACCTCCACACTCGAGCGTCCTGGGATTGCCTCTCGGATCCGGAAGCCATCCTGGAGAGGGCCCTGGAGCGGGGAATCCAGAGGGTCGCCATGACGGACCACAACCGCCTGGACCTGGCGTTGGAGATGCATCAGGCCCATCCGGAGGCTGTGATCCCGGGGGAGGAAGTGCGGACGAAGGAGGGGATCGATCTCATTGGCCTCTACATTCGGCGCGAGATTCCCAGGGGGACCCCGGCGGAGGAGGCCTGTCGTCTCATACGAGAGGACGGAGGAATCATCTACCTCCCACATCCCTATGCTCCGGGGAAGGGTGGATCGGGCCGGTACGCGGAGGCCCTGGCGCCCCTCGTGGAGGTGGTGGAGGTCTTCAACGCCCGGCTTCATCCCGGTAGACTGAATCTCCCCGCTCGCGATCTGGCCCTCACCCACCAGAAGCTTCAAGGGGCCGGATCGGATGCTCACACCGTCCGGGAAGTGGGTGGAGCCTGGGTGGAAGTGCCCAGGCATGAAAACCGGCCGGAGGCCCTCCTGGCGGCTCTCGCCCGGGGGAAGCCTGGAGGGACCACGACGCCCTACTGGGTCCATCTGGCCTCCACCTGGGCCAAGATCCGGAAGGGTCTCCCCGGCTGAGGCCCGGTCCCGGGGTATCCGCCTCGACCCGCGACCTCCCCGGGGAGGCGCTTACCGCCACCGAAGTGGAACCCGGAGAAGCCTTGACGGTGAGAAAACAGAGCCTCTAACCTTTCCCGCCCATGAGCTACGAAACTCCACATTACCGCATGGGGGCCGTCCGGGAGGTCCTGGACGCCCTCTCCGGCGCGCAACGGATCCTCCTCACGACTCATGTCAACGCGGACGGGGACGGCGCGGGGTGCGAGGTGGCCATGGCCGAGTGGCTTCGGGCGCAGAGGAAGGAGGCCTGGATCATCAACCCGACCCCCTTTCCCGAGAGCTTCAGCTTCCTTCTCAGGGACGCGGCCTGGTGCCTGGACCCCGGGGCTGCCAGGGCTAGGGAGGTAGCCAGTGCGGCCGACCTGGCCGTGGTCCTGGACACGGGAGAGGTTCCCCGGTTGGGGAGGGTGCAGACCCTGATTCGAGGGCTCTCCAAAATCGTGGTGGATCACCATCCCGCCGGGCCCGGTCCCATCCAGGGCGTTTCCCTTCGAGATCCCGAGGCCGGGGCGACGGGGGAGCTTGTCTTCGACCTGCTGGCTGCGTCGGGGAGAGAGTGGACCTCGCACTCCGCTCTGGGCGTGTACGTGGCCATTCTCACCGACACAGGCTCATTCCGCTTCAGCAACGCCTCTCCACGGGTCCACCGGATCGTGGCGGAGCTCCTGGAGCTGGGCGTGGATGCGGAGGTGACCCACCGGAAGGTCTACGGTGACTATCCCTTGAGGAAGCTCCAGCTCCTCCGGGCCTGTCTGGGTGAGCTGGAGGTGGATCCCCGGGGGGACCTGGCGTGGATGACGGTCCCCACCCTGGCCTACAACGCCCTCTCGGCCACCCCCGACGACCTGGAGGGCCTGGTGGACTATCCCCGGGCCATACGGGACGTGGAGGTGGGGCTTCTCTTCCGGGAAACGATCCGGGGAGGTACCAAGGTGTCTTTCCGATCCAACGGGGATGTGGATGTGAATGTCCTGGCACGGCGATTCGGCGGAGGGGGGCACACCAAGGCGGCGGGAGCCCTGGTGGAAGGGCCCCTGGACAAAGTCCGAAGTGAGGTCATCGAGGCGACCCGGCGGGCGATCCGGTCCGGGCCGGAAGAAGTGGAGGGTCCTTGAACGTCAAGAGCGTCCCCGGGGATTCGCCGGTTCCGGACGCACTGGGCCGAGTACTCCAGGCAATCGGGGATCAGGTGGGTGGGGAGAGGGTGGATAGGGTCTGGATCTTCCCGCCCCTCATCCGGGGAAGAAAGGAGTGGGGGCTCGTGGCCGTCAGTGGGATGACGCCGCAGACCGGGCGACGGACTCTCTACACGGTCCGGTACTCGGCAGAGCTCACGGGCACGGGGAGCTCGCTGGACTTCGGTATCACCGTGGAGGGGGAAGCCCCGCCCGATCGCCTTCCCCGGGTGATGGACGGAGTGGTTCGTCGGAGCGATCTTCAACTGGGAGAAGCGAGGGAGGTGCTGATCTTCGGCGATGTCGAAAAGCTCGGTGCTCTGGTGAGGGAATACGGGGGCAGCCATGAGCCGCAAACCCCGGAGGGGGAACCATGACCGACATACCTCCACCGCTGAGGCTGTTCCGAAGGTACCTGAAGGAGCAGCGCCTCCCCGTGACTCAACAGAGGGAGGCCATCGCCCAGCTGGTGTTCTCCACCGTGGGACATCTCTCGGTGGAGGAGATGGAGGCCACCCTGCGGCAGGAGGGAAACCGAATCGGGAAGGCGACTATCTACCGAACGCTGGACCTCCTGGTTCGGAGTCGGCTGGTGGTGGAGCACGACTTCGGGGAGGGGTTCAAGCGGTACGAAAACCGAGTCTTGCAGGATCCGGTACACGAGCACCTTATCTGCCTGGAGTGCGGCCGCGTCATCGAGTTTCAGAGTTGGGAAGTCCAGGACGTGCAAGCCCGGATCACGGCGAGGCACGGGTTCAAGGCTACGCGGCACAAGCTGGAGATCTACGGCCTCTGCCGGGAATGTCAGGATGCGGGCGCGGAGCTCCCTGACGACGGGTTGACCTGTCCCATCGAGGTCGTGTAGCGCCCCGGACCCGGAGGGGAACCGGGGCGGATCGTGTGTTTCGTCCATCCCACGCATTCACCCACCGGACGGCGTCCTGTGGGTGGATTCGCCAACGGGGTCCGATCATGCCGAACCGCAGAGCAGACGACGCGAAGGGGAGGGGTGCAGGAGCCGGGACTCCTGGGTCCCCGCCGCCTGAACACAGGTCCCTCGCTTCCAGGATCGATGGGAACCCTGCGTTCCCCTGGGAGCTCCCTCACGTGTTCCTCGGCCTCGACGAGGTCGCCTCGTCCCTGGATGGGGCCCGGGCCGTCGTACTCCCGGTTCCGTACGAGGCCACCACCAGCTGGGGTGGAGGAACCCGGGGGGGACCCAGGGCTATCCTGGAGGCTTCCCGGTACGTGGAGCTGTGGGACCAGGAGGCCGGGCAGGACCTCTCGGTCATGGGGATCCATACCTTCCCTGCGCTGGAGCTGACTCGGGAAGGCTCCGGGCCCGCCATGACTGAGCTGGAAGCAGCGTTCGGAACGCTCCTGGCCGAGATCGGGGATCGGTTCCCGGTCATGCTGGGAGGAGAGCACTCCATATCCGCTCCGGCCATCAGAGCCGTGGCCGCCCGCCACGGCGCCCGCATCGGGGTGCTCCAGATGGATGCTCACGCCGATCTCCGGAGCAGCTATGAGGGCACACCCCATTCCCATGCCTCCGCCATGTATCGCGTGCTGGACGTGGCGGATGTCGTCGGGGTCGGGATTCGGGGGATTAGCCAGGAGGAGGTGGAGGTGGCGGAGGCGGAGCCGGGAGCTACGTTGATCTACGCGGACGAGATGTGGGCGAGTGACGAGTGGATGGACCGGGCGCTGGAGTGCCTTCCGGACCCCATCTACCTTACCTTCGATGTGGACTACTTCGATCCTTCCCTGATGCCCTCCACCGGCACCCCCGAGCCAGGGGGGGGAGACTGGTACCGGACTCTCAGCTTCCTCAAACGGGTCTTTCGGGAACGGACGGTCCTGGCCATGGACGTGGTGGAGCTGGCCCCGATCCCGGGGCTGGCCGCCCCCGATTTCCTGGTGGCGAAGCTGATTTACAAGCTCCTCGGCTATCGCTTTTCCTGAGAAGGCGGCGGGGCCCGGGGGGGGTGACCCGTCCCGCACCCGGCCTTGCACTCGTTGGCGACAAAGATGAAAAGCCTGTTGTCCCCTCCCAGTCCCGAGGTGAATATTCACGGGCCGTGAGCAATCCTCAGCTGGATCCAGACCCCCACCCTTTCTCGGGACTCTCCGAGCAGATCCCGGAATGGGCGTTGAAGCGAGCCACCGGTGCATCTCGCGTGGACGGGAACGCCATTCGTCTTCAGTTCGACGGGCCGGACACCTTCGACGCCTGGATCGAGGCCATCGACCTGGCACGCCATTACATCCACTTCGAGAACTACATCCTGCGGGACGACCGGGTGGGGAGAGTTTTTCGAGACGCCTTGGTGAGAAAGGCCAGGGATGGGGTCCAGGTCCGGGTCCTCTACGACTGGGTCGGCTCCTGGGCAACCCGGCGCCGCTTCTGGAGGCCGTTCAGAGAGGCTGGTGCGGAGGTCCGAGCCTTCAACCCACCCTCTTTCCGGGATCCCTTCGGCGTTCTCCAGAGGGATCACCGAAAGATGGTCTGTGTGGACGGAGCGGTGGCGTTCGTCGGGGGGTTCTGCGTGGGAGAGGAGTGGGCGGGAAACGGAAGAAACCCACCCTGGAGGGACACGGGCCTTGAGATCCAAGGCCCCGCGGCGGCGGTCTGTGCCCGGGCCTTCGAGCGGATCTGGGAGAAGATGGGGGACCCGGTCCCTGCCGAGGTTCGCAGCCACCCGGAGACGGTGGACCGGGCAGGGGACGTTCCGGCCTGGATCATCGAAGGAGAGCCCTGGCGCTCCCGGGTCTACCGGGAGACGCAGCTCATGGCGGCCAAGGCGCAGAGCCGTATCTGGATAACGGATCCCTACTTCGTCGCTCCTTTCCCCATGGCCGAGGCGCTGACCGCCGCGGCCCGGGACGGGGTGGATGTGCGGATCCTCCTCCCGGCCCACAACAACTGGCCTCTGGTCGGGAGCCTCTCCCGGGGTGGGTACAGGACCCTCCTCTCCGAAGGGGTCAGGCTGTTCGAATGGCAAGGACCGATGATCCACGCAAAGACCATGGTGGTGGACGGCCTGTGGTCCAGGGTGGGGTCCAGCAACATGAACTCCGCCAGTCTCCTGGGAAACTGGGAGATAGACGTCGGTGTTCTCGACGAGGACCTGGCGATTCAGATGGAAGCGCTCTTCCTGGCGGACCTGGCCTCCGCGGTGGAGATCGTTCTCCCCTCCTCTCATCCCCGCGCCCTCCCACGGATGGAGGACCCCGTGGGAGGGGGAGTGCCGGCCCGGACGACGCTGGATCCAGGCCGGACGATCCAGGAACGGTTGGAGAAGTGGCGACAGGGCCCCCGAGGGGCTTCCACCTGGCGTGTCGCCGACCTGGTCCGGGCCGGATCGGCGCTGGGAGACGCCATCGCCGGGCGGAGGACGTTGGGTCGGGAGGACCGTACCGTTCTC
The DNA here is from genome assembly GCA_050114895.1 of Gemmatimonadota bacterium. Lineage (GTDB taxonomy): Bacteria > Gemmatimonadota > Gemmatimonadetes > Longimicrobiales > Gaopeijiaceae > JASFRP01. The sequence goes on along the minus strand of JASFRP010000123.1, from coordinate 2,121 downwards.
GGAACCCTCGCCCTCGTCGCGCTGGTGATCGCCGTGGTGTCGGGATTCTTCCCCCGGATCGTGGGGTGGAGCCTGGCGTTCGTGGCCGGCTGGTTCGGGATCGTTCTGGCGGTGAGGGCCCTCCACCAGGCCAGAAGGGCCCGAAGGGAAGAGGAGTCCGGAGAAGAGGGAGGGGAAGACCGGGTGGGCCCCGGGTGACGGGGTCGGTGGGGATCGGGATCGCGCTGGGGGCGGGCATCCTCTCCTTTCTCTCACCCTGTGTCCTCCCGCTGGTACCGAGCTATCTGAGCTTCGTCACCGGGATGTCTCTGGAGGATCTCCAGGAGGGGCTCGACCGCCGGGCCACCTTCACCCACGCCCTCCTTTTCGTGGCCGGCTTCACGGGGATCTTCCTCCTTTTGGGAGCTTCGGCGTCCTTCCTGGGTCAGTTCCTTCGAGCCTACGAGGTCTGGATCTCCCGAGTGGGTGGAGTCGTCATCGTCGTTCTGGGGCTCCACCTCGCCGGGGCTCTTCGACTCACTCCCCTCATGCGGGAGAAGCGATTCCACATCAGGGACAGGCCCGCGGGGTACCTGGGTACGCTGGGAGTCGGTGCGGTCTTCGGGGCGGGCTGGACCCCCTGTATCGGTCCGATCCTGGGGGCGATCCTCACATTCGCGTCTTCACAGGAGCACTTCTGGTCCGGAGTAGCACTGCTCCTGGTCTATTCCCTGGGGCTCGCCATACCCTTCCTCCTCTCCGCCCTGGCCCTGGACGCCTTCCTTCGAATCTTCGCCCGCTTCAGGCGCTTCCTCCCGGTGGTCCAGGTTGCCTCTGGGCTCCTCCTGGTATTCCTGGGGCTCCTGCTCCTGACCGGATCCTTCGGGACTCTCACGAGTTATCTGACCCGGTTCACCCCCGAGTTCATTCTGGAACGCATCTAGGGCTACCCATGGCGGGAGCCCTCACGAGTCCCCCCAGGGAGAGAACCTCCGGGACGGTTCGGCACCGGGGACGGGGATCCTCCCTTGGGGAGGGGAGAAAGGGGCGAACTCAAACCACTTCCTGGACGGCTTCTCCATCCCCTTCCAGCTCCTCTTCCAGCATCTGACGGCGAAGGAGGGTGGCGTACGTTCCACCCCGGGCGAGGAGCTCGGCGTGGGTGCCCTGCTCGACGACCCGTCCTTCATCCAGGACCAGAATCTGATCCGCATTCATGACCGCGGTGACACGGTGGCTGATGATGAACGAGGTTCGTCCAGCCAGCGTGGTCTTGAGATCCTCCAGGATCCTGGCCTCGGTGTGGGTGTCCACCGCGCTGAGGGCATCGTCCAGGATGAGGATGGAAGGGTCTCTCGCCAGGGCCCGTGCCAGGGTGGCACGCTGTCTCTGGCCTCCTGACAGGTTGATCCCCCGCTCCCCGAGCACGGTCTCGTACCCTTTGGGAAAGGTGAGGATCGTCTCGTGCAGCTGAGCGACCCTGGCTGAATCTTCCACTCTTCCATCCTGCCCTTCCGGCTTCCCCGGGACGTCGGGCTGTGAGGGGGAGCATTCTCTCTCAATCCCCCCGGCGGGGTCTGAACCATCCTCCGGCCGGCGCCCGGCGCGGGATCCCGGGCCCCCATGGGGGCGGAGCCCAACCCCCAGGCCGATGTTCTCCCGGAGGGTTTCGGAGAAGAGGAAGGACTCCTGAGGGACCATGCCGATGACAGATCGGAGCTCCAGGGGATCCAGCTCTGTGAGGGGAATGCCGTCCAGGAGGATGCGGCCACGGGACGGGTCGTACAGCCGAGGCAGGAGGGAGACCAGGGTGCTCTTTCCCGACCCTGTGGGCCCCACGACGGCAACGGTCTGTCCGGCTCCTGCGACGAAGGAGACTCCCCGGATGACCTCCCGCTCCGTGCCGGGATATCGAAAGCTCACCTCCTGGAACTCGATCTCGCCCCTGACGTGGCGGAGCGGAGTAGGGTCGGCGGGAGGCCGGATCCTCGGCTCGGTCTCCAGGATCCGATTCAGTCGCCCCATGGAGGCTGAGCCCCGCTGGAACAGGCTGACCACCCATCCCAGTGCGATCATGGGCCAGGTGAGGAGCGCCAGGTAGAAGTTGAAGGCGACGAAGTCGCCGATGGAGATTCGTCCGGA
>JASFRP010000122.1:0-7882 GCA_050114895.1 Gemmatimonadota bacterium | reverse complement strand
ATGGATCGTAACCGACGACGCGGAGCCCTTTGGGTCCACCGGTTTTCCCGAGGCCCATTCGGACATTCTCTTCCTGCAATACACGTCGGGATCGACCAACGACCCGAAGGGGGTCATGGTCAGCCACCGGAACATCCTCAGCAACTGCGATGCCGTGGTGGACCACACTCCCGTGGGAGTCTCGTGGCTCCCCCAGTATCACGACATGGGCCTGATCGCCTTCTACATGTTCACGGCCATCAAGGGCGGCACCACCTACGGCTGTTCCCCCATGGACTTCCTCCGCCGGCCGGCCCTCTGGCTCGAAGCCATGAGCCGGTATCGCGCCACGGCTTCGGCCGCCCCCAACTTTGCCTATGCGTACTGCCTGAGGCGAGACAAGGTCGGGGACGAGAACCTCCAGGGTTTGGACCTCAGCGCGCTTCGACTCCTGCTGAACGGGGCGGAGCCGGTGAAGGCGGAGGTCTATCGCGATTTCTTGCGGAGGTTCGAGCCCTACGGCCTGAAGGCCGGCAGCCTCTCCGCCGCCTATGGTCTCGCCGAGTACACGCTCGCCGTTTCCGGTCACGGTCGCGAGGTCGTCTCCATCGATGTTGGCCGGCTCACCGGGAACCAGGTGAGTCCGGCCCAGCCCACCGCCGGGCAGGGCAAGGCCAAGGATCTGGTCAGCTGCGGGAGGCCCCTTGGCGCCACCCAGGTCAAGATCGTCGATGTCTCCCGGTCCCCACGCGAGGCACCCGAGGGACGCGTCGGTGAGGTGTGGGTCACGGGGCCCAGCAGATGCCTCGGGTATTGGGGCCGGCCGGAGCTGACCCAACAGGTCTTCGAAGCGAGACTCGACGGTGAGCGAGACGCGGAGGGAAGGTGGCTTCGCACCGGTGACCTCGGCTTCATGAGAGATGGTGAGCTGTTCATCTGCGGACGAGCCAAGGACATCCTCATCGTCCGGGGGGCGAACTACTACCCACAGGACATCGAGGCCATCGTCGAGGAAGATCCCGCCGTTCGGAGGGGGTGCGTGGCAGCCTTCGGCGCCGAGGAGGACGGCACCGGAGGGGTCGTGGTGGTGGCTGAGCTCCGGAACGGGCGGCTGCGGCCCGACACCCGGACCATCCACAGGACCGTTCGCCAACGCCTGGGCATCGCGGTGGATCTCTTCCTGTTCATCCCCAAGCGAACGATCCCCAAGACCAGCTCCGGGAAGATCTCCCGGCACCGGGCATATGCGAAGTTCCGTGAAGACGGGTTCAAGATTCTCCACCGGGTGGAGACGTCGGAGCTACCCGATTCCGGGCCGCATAGCGGTGCCCTCGGCGAGGCCTCGAGCTCCCGGGAGCCCAGGGTGGAGCCTCTCGCCCGTCTCTTCCGCAAGTACGGACTGACGGGAGAGGAGGACCTGACTCTCGTCGAGGCCGGCCTGGACTCCCTGGCCCTGGTGGACTTCGCCGTAGACCTGGAGAAGCTCCTCGTGGGAAGGGGGGCATCCGACCTGGCCGAGGGTGTCGAGGTCCGCTGGCTGCAGAAGATCCCCATCTCGGAGCTCTTCCAGATCGTGGCTGGTGTGAGTGAGGCGACGCCACGGGGCAAGCTCCGCTTCCGCCAGGCGTTCGCTGCCCTTCGGCGCGAGCACCTGGAGACGGAACGCCGGATGATGCGTCGTGATTCCCGGCTTGCCGTCGACCCGAGTCCAGCCCCACGGGTTGGGGCGGATCTCGACTACGACCCGGGTGGGATTCTGCTCACTGCCGGCACCGGGTTCTTCGGACCCTTCCTGCTATGGAGCCTTCTGGAACAGTGCGACGATCCCATCTACGTCCTGGTGCGAGCGCGGGATGTCGACCAAGGCAGGGAGCGTCTGGAAGAAGGGTTGGCCTCGCTGGGCCTGCCCATGGAGGGCGGCCCTGTGGAGGGTTGGCAACGTCGTGTGGTTCCCGTCTGCGGCGATCTCTCGAAGCCGCTTTTCGGGATGTCCACGGCTGAATGGAAGCTACTCTGCCGGAGGATCCACACCGTCTATCACAACGGTGCGTTGGTGAACTACCTCCTCGACTACGGGCATATGCGGGACACGAACGTGGGTGCGACCCGAGAGGTCATTCGTTTTGCATCCACGGGTCGCCCGAAGGTCGTGAATCACATCTCCACGACGTTCGTGTTCGGATGGTCGTCGAAGGAGACCCTGTTCGAGAGGGACACCAATCCTGAAATGGAGTTGCTCGACTTCGGTTACAGCCAGAGCAAGTGGGTCTCAGAGCAGCTCATCCTGGATGCCATGGATCGAGGGTTGCCGGCTCGGGTCTTCCGACCCGCGCTCATTGTGCCCTCGGAACGAGGAGGCGGCCACAACTTCGACATCACCATCCGGATGCTGGCTTTCATGTTGGACCACGGCATCAGCACGACTGCGGAGAACCAGGTGAGCCTCACGCCGGCGGACGTCGCTGCGAACAACATCGTCGCGATCTCCAGCCTTCCGGATACGCTCGGCGAGACGTTCCATGTGACGCGCGACGACTTCGCCACACTCCGTGACGTGACCGAGACCCTCGGTGACCTGACCCAGACCCGGTTCGCCTACTACCCCATCAGGGAGTTCGTTCCCATCATGATCGAACGCTGCCGCAAGGGCGACCTCCTCTTTCCGTTGGTCAATTTCCTCGTCCACTCGGTGGACAACATTACGGCGATGGAATTCAAGCGGTACGACAGCTCCAACTACCAGAGGGCTCGGGATCGATCGCCGGCCGGTATGCCGGATCCGCCTCTGGTAAACGTGGTGGCGGGAATCCTCCGGTTCATGGGGAAGCACGGGATCCTCGAGGACCGCAAGGCGGAGCTGCTTCTTCAGAGGCACTGACGGGGGGGCCACGGATGTTGTTCGACGGAAGGATCACCAACGCACCGCATGTCCCCCGGTCCAGGACCTTTCGGGAGGCCCGGGCGCTGGTCCGTAATCCTGTCGAGGTCATGGAGAGGTACCGCCGGGAGTACGGACGCACTTTCACCCTTCACCTGGGCGGCGCCAGGCCAGCCATCGTTTCCATCGACCCCAGCTTCATTCATCAAGCCCTCCACGATACCGCCAGGTACCACGTATCAACCGTTCGGGTCGACCGCATGGCTGAGTTTCAGGGGCAAGGTCTGATCAACAGCCATGGCTCGGAATGGCTTCGAAAGCGCCGATTCCTGAGCCGGGGGGTTCGCCGGGAGCGCTTGGCCGCGCTTCTCCCGCATCAGCAGGGCGTGCTGGAGGATCTGTTGACTCGCTTCGATCTGGAGTTGGATCGAGGGATTCCGGACATGCATCAGCTCATGATCGACTTCACTTCACGGCTGGTGGCGAGATCGATCTTCGGCAATCGCATGGCGGACGACCAGATCGAGCACATCGTGGTCGGCATACGGAGGATTCAGGAGCTGGTGCTCCGGCAGATCTTTCAGCCCTACATGATTCCGTGGTTTCGCATCAGTGGGAAGTCGCGACGATACCAGCGCATCAGAGAGAGGGGCGACGCCATCGCCCGAAGTTACATCGACGCCCGGGCGCAGAATCCGGACGAGGACGGCGGCGACATCCTGGGGTTCTTGCTCAGGACCCCGACGGAGGAGTCCGGGGAGCCCATGGACAAAGAGCAGATCCTGATTGAGTGCATGCAGTTTCTGGTGGCGGGGTGTGAGACCTCGCCGGTGGCCCTCTCCTGGACCTTCTATCTCCTGGGCAAACACCCCCGGTTCATCCATGAGATCCGGGACGAGATCGACGCCGTGCTGGGCTCGGGGCCGATGACCCTCCCAGCCCTCCAGCAGCTGCGCCACACGCGTCGCGTGATCGATGAAGCGATGCGTATCTATTCGCCGTTCTGGATGATCGATCGAGTCGCCGTGGAAGACGGGGAGATCGAGGGAGTCCACATTCCCCGGGGCGTCATGGTTCTCCCCTTCATCCACGGTTTGCATCGGGATCCGGAGTTGTGGCCGGAACCGGAGGTCTTCGACCCCAGCCGCTTCGAGGACGAGGCCGTGAGAGAGCGACACCCGTCTGCCCACATCCCCTTCGGGGGTGGGCCGAGAAAGTGCATCGGGGCCAACATGGCCATGGTTCAGATGATCCTCATTCTCTCCACGTTCGTTCGCAGGTACGACTTCGAGCTGGCGAACGAGAGGGAGGTCGAGGCCGCCCCGAAAATGATCCTGCATCCAGCTGGCGCCATTGAAATGAACGTTCGTCGACGGTAGCGCCCGTTCGCTCCGTCTCCGGCGAACTCCTGGAAGGCGGCTGACTACAACTCATACAGAACGACGAAGGGCATGATGCGACGGGGCGTGTTTGCATCTCTTGTGGTCGCGTTGACCCTCTTCCCGCTGTTCCCGCCGGAGGAGGTCGGCGCCCAAGCCATAGCTGGGCGCCTTCTGGACATGGCGGCTGGCACCCCAATCGCCCTCGCCCGAATGACGCTCCTGGATGCCGACTCCCAGGCGGTCGTCTTCACCATCACCGACACGGACGGACAGTTTCTTCTCGAGGCTCCGAGGCCCGGTCAGTACTGGCTTCAGGCTGAAAGCGCGTTCCACGAGGATTACGCGGACGGCCCGATTCCCCTTGCGGAGGGCGATACGGTCACGCTGACCTTCGGGCTCCAGCCACTTCCCGTCGAGTTGGAGGGGCTCGTGGTGGAGGCGGAACGCCGGTCCACTCGACTGGCCCTGGCGGGATACTACGATCGGAAAGAGGCCGGCATCGGATGGTACCTCGACCAGGAGAGGATCCGAAGTCGTCCAGGGCGTCCCGTGTCCGAGCTCATCGCGCTCTTGCCGGACGTCGACTTGTCCCGGGACCCGATATTCGGGGGGCAGGAACCGATCTTTCGTCGACAGCAATTCGAAAGCTTCAGGGGCAACAGCCCCTCCTGCTATCCCCAGGTATTCCTCAACGGTGTGGTCCTCGCCCTGGGAGGCTCCACCCCCGCCGGCCTGGGTCACTTCTCCCTCAACGACGTCGAAGCTGTGGAGGTCTACCCTTCGCCGGCGCACCTCCCCGCTCGCTTTTCCGGTCCTTTCGACCGGTGTGGCACCATCGTCCTCTGGACCCGGTAGGGGGTCCGGCAGGGTAGGTCAGCCACCGCTCTCGCGCGCTCGCCCCCCCGCTCCCTCTCCCCGGGCCAGCACCACGGCGGCTCCGATGTTCGCCGTGACGTTGGCCGTGGTCCGGAAGATGTCGGGAATCGTGTCCACGGCCAGGAGGATCCCGATCCCCTCCACCGGGAGGCCCACCGACATCAGTACCGGCACGGCCGCGATGACCCCTCCCCCGGGGACCCCCGGCACCGTGAAGCTCGCGAGGATCGAGGTCACCACCATGGTCATGAGCTGCAGCGGCTCCAGGGTGATCCCGTAGAAGTAGGCGATGAAGTAGGCCCCCACGATCATGGGCACCGGCGCCGTGATGCGGAACGTGGAGAACCCCAGGGGGAGGAGGAAGCTGTTGATGGCGTCCGGCAGCTTGAGGCGGTTCTGGGCCTCCTCCACCGCCGGGGGTAGGGAGGCCAGGGACGAGCGGGAGCTGAAGGCCACGGCCTGGGCGGGAAGGCTGGCGCCGCTGAACTCCTTCAGGGGCAGCCGTCCCCCGAACACCGCAAGCGGATAGACGCCGGCCAGAAGAAGGATGCAGAGGCCCGAGTGGATCACCACGTAGGACAGGATGGCTCCGGCCGTGGCCAGCCCCATGTTGGCCCCCAGGTTCAGGGCCAGAGCGAACACGCCGATGGGCGCCAGGTCCAGGATCCAGTTGATGAGGACCAGCATGGCTTCGGAGACGGCCTTGAAGAAGTTCGTCACCAGGTCCCTGTGCTCCTGTTCCAGGCGGGCCGCCGCCAGGGCAAAGAGGAGGGTGAAGATGATGAAGGGGAGCATGGCTCCTTCGGCCATGGCCCCCACCGGATTCGTCGGCACCAGGCTCACCAGCCACTCCCTCACCGTGAGCACCTGGGTCTGGGTCACGGTCGCCCCGGCCTGGGCCAGGCTCTCCCGGAGGGCCGCCGCCGCTTCCGGGTCCGCCGGCAGCCGGACCACCAGGGGCGGGGTCACCAGGGCGGTGAGGACAGCCGCAAACGCGATGAGGGCCACGAAGAGGAGGATGGCCCTACCACCGATTCTCCCCACTGCCCGAACGTCGGTCCCCACCACGCCCACCACGAGCAACGAGCCCACCAGGGGCAGGACCGTCATGCGGATGGCATTCACCCAGATCCGCCCCAGGGGCTCGATCCAGTCTGCCGTCGTCTCCAGCGCCGGAACGCCGGTGGCCCCGATGGCGAAACCCGCGAGGAGGCCACCGATGAGGGCGGCCAGCACCTTCATGGTCAGGGACATGGGGATCTCTCTCGCTGTGGTCTCTTCTGCTGAAGGAGCACCTGGTGCTCTCGCCGACCCGGGCAGCGGTCCCGGGAAGGGTGCCCTCTGGCGGTTTCCCCCGGCGTCATGGGGGATCTTCGGGCTTCGAGTCGGGCGTCAAGGTAGGCTCGGATCGGGTGGGTGGGAAAGGTGGAGCCCCCTTGTCACGACCAGTTTTGAAAGACCTGACGATGGGTTCTATCTTTCCGCCGTGGTGAAGGTGCACGAGGAAAGGGATCTCCGGTGCGACATTGACTGGAATGGCGGGGGATGGCCAGGGCCGAACCCGATCAGACCTTTGATGTCGAGATTGGTCGAGAATGAACGGGAAGGCGAATAATCCATGAAGAAGGCACTCCTTCGTCTCCTCGGCCTCCTTGCGGGGCTGCTCTCCGTGGCCCCCCAAACGGGGGCGCTCGCCCAGGCACCCCCCAGCTATGAGATCGAGTTCGAAGCGGGACCTGTCTGGCAAAGCCGGAATGACGTGCAGATCCCCAACGACCAGACGGGAACGCGGTTCTCCCTGGCCGACTTGGCGGGGAAGGGCCCCTGGCCCGCCGGGCGAGCCTATCTGACCTGGAACATCAACCAGCGCCACGGGCTTCGCTTACTCCTTGCTCCCTTTTCCTTGACGGAAACGGGATCGGTGTCAGAGCCGGTCTCCTTCGCCGGTGAGACGTTTCAGCCGGGCACACCGATCTCGGCCACATACAAGTTCAGTTCCTGGCGAATCAGCTATCGGTACCGTTTCACACGCCGGGAGAACCTTGACCTGTGGGTCGGGTTCACCGCGAAACTGCGCGATGCCAAGATCGAGCTGGACCAGGGCGAACGATCCAGCAAGGACACAGATCTGGGCTTCGTCCCCCTCCTCCATCTTGCTGCCGACTGGCGCCTGACCCCGGCCGGCCATCTCCTTTTCGATTTCGACGGCCTGGCCGGTGGCCCGGGGCGGGCTTTCGATTCCTCCTTGAAATTCGGCTATGATCTGGGTGATCGCTGGCGGGTCACTGCAGGGTACAGAACTCTGGAGGGTGGGGCCGATGTCGAATCGGTCTACAACTTCGCCTGGCTCCACTATGGGGTATTCTCCATCGCCCACCGTCTTTGAGCCCTGGCTCCCTATCCCTCCGCCTCAGCAGCGATGGCATCGATGAGAGCGTCGAAGATGAAGGCGTGGAATGGGTAAGCCCCGTACCAATAGATCCACCCGAAGAACCCCCTCGGCCGGAAAAGGGCGGCCTGGATGAGACGGGTCTTATCCTCTTCTCGTTTGGCCTCCCATTGTAGCCAGGCTTGCCCGGGCACTCTCATCTCTGCCCTCAGGCGAAAAAGAGAGGGTTGCTCGATTTCCTCCACCCGCCAGAAATCCACTACTTCTCCAACAGACACCTCGGTGGGGTGGCGGCGGCCTCTCCGAAGTCCGGGTCCGCCAAGGAGCTGATCGACGAGCCCTCGGAGCTCCCACGCCCATTCCCAAACCAGCCAACCC
>JASFRP010000121.1:0-7909 GCA_050114895.1 Gemmatimonadota bacterium | reverse complement strand
TCACCATCGGGATCCGTGAGCGATACCTTGTCGACGTGGTAGCGCTGATCGCAGATGAGGTCCACCTCGATCACCTGGTTCGGTATGGAAACGGTGGCGTTCCCTCTGCCGTCGCTTCCCCCAGAGTACTTGTAGGAGTACTCGGCCCCGTTGGCAGCGGTGACATTCGTCCAGCCTGAATTCGGGGGCATGCTGAAGTTCCGGATGTCCAGCTTCACGTCGATCTTCGCCATTCTCTTTCCTACTGTGGTGGGATGACGGCGCAGTCGTAGTCAGCCCCGAGTGCAATACGGCAGTTCAAGCCGGCGAGTCCCCGTGCCTCTGGAAGACTCGATGGCTCGCATGGGCCCTCAGGATTGACGACTGTGTCCTTGGGGGGGCACGACATCTATGCCACGGCCGGCGGGGGGATGTCAATCTATTTCTTTCGCGAGAAGGTTTCGATCGGAAGATTGTGCGGGTCCCGAAGGAGATTCTTTCCCGGCTTCACCTTTGAGCGCATCTTCGTGGGAGTCATGGTGCTCAGCTTCGTCTAGGGGAAGGGGGACGCTCCATGTCCGAGAAGAGCCAGGGGGAGGGAGAGCGGGTCCTCGGGGAGGCGGAGGTCGCGGAGATTCTCGAGAGAGCCATCAGACTGGACGGTGCCAGAGACACTCGCGTGACGGTCGAGCAGCTCCGGGAGGCCGCCCTGGAGGTCGGCGTGTCTCCAGCAGCCTTCTCGGAGGCTCTGGCCGAGTTCGGCCGGGAGCATGCCCCCACGGAAACGGGCGGGCCCGTCGACTCACCGGTGTCCCGGTTCCGGTCGGCGCTCCGAACCGGGCTGGGCGTCGCCTTCGGAGCGACCCTGGGGGCCACGGCGGGGATCATGGACGGCCCGTACCTCAGCGAGGAGACCTGGGCCCTATCCGCGATCCTGCTGGCTGGCGCTTCCCTTCGCCTCGTGCTCTCCCACAAGAAGGAGAAGGCGCTGCTCCCTTACCTCGTCGACGTGATCTGGCTCTGGTCCAGCTTCGCGGTGACGGTGGCACTGGTCACCAACGCCCTGGGGGAGGAGTCCATCATCGCTACGCTAGCCGGGATCATCATATCGTCGGTGGTGGGAGGCTGGATCATCAGGACGACGGAGAAGACGGAACGGAGCGAGCCGCCACCGACGCTGCGCCTGGAGCTCACGGCACCCAGGGAGAGTCGGACCGACCAAGAAGCACCCTGAGGGTGGAGTGCTCGGCTCATGGTCAGGGGGTGGGTTCCCCGGAACATGGTGGTCCCGGGCCGAGCGGCCCCACCTACCCGACGGGTAGCCGCTTCAGCGCCTCCTTCGCATAGAGCCTTACTTCGAAGTCCTCGTCGGCCGTTGCCCCTTCCAGAGCCTGACGTGCCGCGGGAGAACCGATCCGAAGCAGCGCGATCACGGCATCCCTGCGCACTCCTTCGTTCTCGTCGGAGAGGCAGTCTTCCACCGAGGGGAGGGCAACGCTCGAGCCCAGGGTACCGAGAGCCCCCAGGGCCCCGCTCCGGTTCCAGTGCTCCTCGGCCATCAGAAACTCCTGCGCCGTCTCCAGAACCCCCTCGTTTCCCAGGGCGGCCAGGCCATTCAGCGCCTCCATTCGGATATGGTCCTCCGGATCCTCCAGGAGTACCAGGAGAGCCTCCTCCCCCTCCGGGGCACCGATGGCATTCAACGCGATGGCCGACCGGTACCGGACGTTCACCACGGAGTCGGAGAGGGCCGTGCACAGGGCGGGCACGGAGCGGGGGGACCGAAGCGCCTCCAGGGCTTCTGCGGCGACTACCCTCAGATTCACATCTTCCCCAGTGAGGAAAGCCACCAGGGGTTCCACCGCTCCGTCTCCGAAGGAAGCGAGCTGGAGGGCGAGGTGGTACTGCTGACGGGAATTCTCTTCCGCTGCCAGCTCCGCGGCGAGGCCATGGATGCCTCCTGCCGAGGCTTCGGCGGGCAGAATGCGGGCCATCGTTCCTCTCAAGCCCCCGGCATAGAAGAGGGCCGACACCGCCATCAACAGCACCGTCCAGAGCCCCACCACCGTCGCGACCTCCCGCTTCCGATCCGGCTGTTCCTTGTTGAACAGGATCCGGAACGGCGCGGCGAAGAATCGCTCCACAAGGCGGGGCAATGGGAGGAGGAACGGCGCGCTTCTTCGGTAGGCCTCGTAGGCCTCCCCGTGGCGCTTCCGCATGTTCAACTCTTCCATCAGAGCGACCCCGATGATGACCATGGTGGAAAGGAGCCAGGGCAGGCTCGCGCCAATCCCCCAGGAGCGTCTGGGGTACCGGAGAAGCTGGATAAGGAGGAAGGCTCCGTACGTCCAGAGGATCCACCCTAGGTATTGGGGGTGCCGGCTGATCCGATACACCCAGAAGTCCGCGACTCCCTTTCCCCTGGCTCGGGCCGTGAGCCAGGCGTAGACACCCAGGAGGAAGACGAGAATCCCGGCCCCCGTGAAGAAGACGATGGTGGGCCACGGCGAGTGGACGCCGAAGAAGCCCAGAATCCAACGGATCAGGTCGTTCGGCGCCCGGATCACCAATCCCCAGTTCTGCAACTCATAGGAGACATCCAGGACCGGGAGCCAGATGGCATTCAGAATACCCAAGCCCGCCAGGAAGAACATCACCCCGGCAAACTGCGCAAAGGCAGGAAGCATGACCCCGAAAGCTCCCAGGGCCGCCAACCCCGTCCGCCTGGTGGAGAAGCCCGCCACGATCAGGCCCACGAGAAGAAGAAAGCCAACATATCCCAGGGCTCTCACATGGTAGTGGGCCATGAAGAGCTCCGTCTTCAGGCGGGCGACGGCGTCGGCGTGGGAGTCCCCACCCGGAGTATGGATGACCCTCTGAAGAACCCCGTCCACGTAAGAGGGCAGCTCCAGGGTCGCGAAGGTGAGGCCCGCTGTGAAGACCACGGCCAGGAAGAGAAGGAAACCGACCCGAAGGTACCTGCGGTCCATGCTGCACGCTCCCATGATTCCGGCGTGCCGTGCCCCCCCGTTCCCAGGGCCTGCCGTCATCCCGTCTATTCTGGCTCGGCTACCCTGCATGACGTGCAAGATCGGTACCCATGCACACACACCCGTTGAGCCGTCGGAGATCAGCGTTTCGTCTGGGACGGCAGGCGCACCGGCTCTCCGTTGCCGTACCTCACGATCCATCGCTCCTCGCCTGGAGGCCCGGCCCCGTTTTCTTTCCACTCTCATCGTCCGGGCCTACCTTGACCTCGACCCTGCGGCACCCTTGCCTCCGGATCTCTCCAGCGGACGACCGTCCGAGGAACAAGATGGCCCACCGAACGAGGCACACCGTTCCTGGAGTCCCCTTCAAGAGCATCCCCGTGGCTGCCCTTCTTGCCGGCCTTCTCATCACGTCCCTCGCCGCCTGCGGGAAGACCCCCGGAAGCGGCTCCGGGGAAGTGGCGGGTCTGGAAGGGGTTCTCGAGACCTCGTTGGACCGGGCGGTCCTCCAGTACGCGGCCATGGACGAGGCGCTTCCCGATACCCTCTTCCCCAGGACCACCGGTCCCGGCGGCACCCTCCTCACCAACCGGTCGGGGTGGTGGACCAGCGGCTTCTTTCCCGGGAGCCTCTGGCTGCTCTACGAGTACACGGGAGATCCGGAGGTCCGGGCTCGTGCGTTGGCCAGGACCTGGGCCGTGGAGAGGGAGAAGCTGAACGCCGGGGACCACGACATCGGCTTCAAGATCTTCACCAGCTTCGGGCAGGCCTGGCGCCTCACCGGGGACACCGCGCTGGTCCCCGTTCTCCTGACGGCGGCCCGGACCCTCACGACCCGGTTCGATCCACGGGTTGGAGCGATCCGCTCCTGGGGTGCCCATCCGGACACCACTGCCCCCTATCTGGTGATCATCGACAACATGATGAACCTGGAGCTCCTTTTCTGGGCGGCCAGGGAGAGCGGGGACGCGTCGTTCTTCGACATCGCCGTCAGCCACGCGGACAAGACGCTGGAGCATCACTTCCGGCCGGATGGGAGCAGTTACCACGTCCTGGAGTACGATCCCATCACCGGGGAGGTGTTGAGAAAACGGACCCAGCAGGGGTTCTCCGACGGGTCCGCCTGGGCGAGGGGACAGGCGTGGGGGCTCTACGGCTTCACCGTGGCCTACCGGGAGACGGGGTACGGGAGGTACCTGGAACAGGCCAGGGCCATTGCCCACTTCATCCTCGAGCACCCGAAGCTCCCCATCGACGGCGTTCCGTGCTGGGATTTCGATGCCCCGGACATCCCCGACACCTACCGGGACTCGTCCGCCGGGGCGATCATGGCGTCGGCGTTGCTCCGGCTCGCCGGCTTCGTCGAGGACTCCCTTCGGGCGGTGTACCAGGACCATGCAGCGACGATCCTTCGCTCCCTGAGCGGGCCGCCGTACCGGACGGAGCTCGGGGGGGATTCCCACTTCATCCTCCGCCATGGAGTGGGAAGCCTTCCCCAGGAAAGCGAGGTGGACGTCCCCCTCAGCTATGGCGACTACTACTACCTGGAGGCGTCCCTCCGGTTGCGGGCGCTTCTGGACGGCAGCACTCCGTCGGTTCGCCTTGTCCCCCTGGGAACGGGATGGGCCCGGTCCTCCGTCAACGCCGCCATCTTTCGCCAGCATGGCCTGCTAAGCCGGGACAGCACGCAGTACGCGGCGTACTACGACCCCGACGGGCGCATGGTGCTGGCCCGACGCACCCTCGGCGATGCGCACTGGGACCTTCACCCGACCCGATATTTCGGTGACGTTCGGGACGCCCACAACGCCATCAGCATCGGGTTGGACGGGAGTGAAGTGCTGCACGTCTCCTGGGACCAGCACGGAGAGGCCCTGCGGTATGCCCGGAGCCTGACGGGGGGCGGTCTGGTGCTCTCCGACCCCCTTCCCATGACCGGCTTGGACGAGGAGGCGGTGACCTACCCTCAGTTCTACGAGCTCCCGGGCGGGGATCTCCTCTTCCTGTATCGGGACGGCGCCTCAGGGGACGGTGACGTCATGTTGAATCGTTACAGCGTGACCGACGGAAACTGGAGGCCGCTTCACCACCCCTTGATCGACGGAGAGGGTCGGCGGAACGCGTACGTGAACCAGCTGGCCATGGACGAAGCGGGCGGATGGCATCTGTCCTGGACGTGGCGGGAGAGCTGGGACGTCGCCTCGAACCACGACATCCTTTATGCCTGCTCTCGCGACGAAGGCGAGAGCTGGCAGCGGTCCACCGGCGAGCCCTACGACCTCCCCATCACGGAGTCCAACGCCGAGGTCGCGGTTGCAGTTCCCAAGGGCCGGGGGCTGATCAACCAGACGACCACGGCGGTGGACGACCTGCAACGGCCCCTCATCGCCACCTACTGGGAGCCTGACGGAGCCGTCACACCTCAGTACCACCTTGTCTGGAACGACGGATCCGGCTGGCGCGCCAATTCCGTGGGTCATCGGACCGGAGTGTTCGATCTGGCGGGGGGCGGGACCCGTAGGATCCCCCTCTCCAGGCCCCTGGTGCTGGCGGGGCCCGGCGGCGCTGTCTACGTGGTGTTCCGGGACCTCCGGCGCGGGGGTGGGATCTCCCTGGCTGTTTCCACCGAGCCCACCAGGGACGAGTGGAGGATCAGCGAGCTCTACGCCCCAGCCGTGGGCTTCTGGGAGCCGGTCTGGGACCCGGGGGTCTGGGCGCGATACGGACGGCTCCATCTCCTGGTGCAGCGGGTGGGTCAGGGAGAGGCCGAAGGCCTGGAGACGATTCCGCCGCAGCCCGTCTGGATCCTCGAGTGGGAGCCGGACCTCGCCCCGAAGGGTTGACGGGCGCCGCTCTCCCTCCTCACATCCACCGGGACGCGCGCACCTCGGACAGGTCCCGGCGGCCAGGGACCGCCGGCACGTGGCGGAGCCCCTGTCGTATGTGGGTCCCGGGCTGTAATCTTGACCCGGTTACCTAATCCGGCGCTGTGACTGATTCCGAACGGTCGCATCCGGTGGACCGAACCCGACGGCGGGGAGGGTTGTACCCTTCTTCCTCCCGAGTCCGTTCGGGGGGACGCTATCGAAAGGACTCGATCAAAGGCATGTCTCCCACAGACCGCCCTCCCCCCTCCGCCACTGATGGCGAGACGGGGCCGACGGAATGGAGCGGCGACGATGCCCAACGGGCCCAGCAGGCCCTTCTGGAACGCCCGGAGATCAGCATCCGAACCCGGGTCGTTGCGGTATTCTTGATCCTATTCGTCCTCTGTTCCGGGATGACCGTGGCCGCCGTGGCCCTCCTCTCTTCCTTCGAGTCCAGGATCCTCTTCCTGGAGCACGGGGGGAGCTACTCGTTCGAGATCGAAGAGGCCCGGAGGAACGAGAAGAACTTCTTCCTCTACGGCACCGGACTCCCGGAGGCCTCCGCTAGCGCCAACCTGGCACTCAACTACCTGGAGAGGGATTCCTCTCGCGTGCGGGAGGTGGTGGGAGATGCCGCCTTCGAAGAGATGTCCCGGGGGCTGGAGCGGTACATCAACCTGCTTCGACAGCTCATGGCCGTGACGGACGTGGAGATGGAAGTGGGGCGCCAGGAGATCGAGGTGGCGCTGCGGACGGAAGGAGCCCAGCTTCTCCAGTCCGCTCAGGAGATGATCGAGCAGGAGCGGAGCTCTGTCAGCTCGATGCTTCAAACCGGGCGGCTCGTGGCTTTCGGGTTCCTGGCTTTAATGCTCCTCACGGTGGTTCTCTTTGGAAGCTACGTCATCCAGGCTGTCTTGAGGCCCCTTGCCCGGTTCACGGAGTACGTGGGGCGCATCGGCGCCGGAAACTTCCAGCCTATCAAGCCCGCCCGCCGGTACCGAGACGAATTCAGCCGTCTGGCCATCGCCTTCAACCAGACCATCCTGGAGCTGCAATACCGGCAGGAACAGCTTCTGCAGTCGGGGAAGATGGCGGCGGTGGGAACCCTCACCTCCGGGATCGCCCACGAGCTCAACAACCCCCTGAACAACATCGGTCTCACCGTCGAAGCCCTGATGGACGACTTCGACGATCTCCCCGACGACGCCAAGCGCCGGATGCTGTCCCAGGCCTACACACAGGTGGAGAGGGCCGGGGCCACGGTGAGGAACCTCCTGGATTTCACCCGGAAGGGACGAGCTATCTTCGCTCACTTCCAGGTGGGGACTGCGGTGGGGACGGCCAAGCGACTGGTGGCGAACGAGGCGAAACTGGCCAACGTGACCTGGCAGGTCCGGCTTCCAGAGAATCTGCCCGAGGTCCGCGGACATCCCCACGACCTGCAGCAGGTCTTCCTGAATCTCTTCCTCAACGCCATTCAGGCCATGCCCGAGGGGGGGAAGCTGGAGGTGGGGGCGGACGTCGTCGACCACAAGTGGGTGCGGGTGCAGGTGGTCGATACCGGCTCAGGAATCCCGCAGGAGCACCTATCACAGATCTTCGATCCCTTCTTCACCACCAAGGACCCCGGGATGGGTACCGGTCTCGGCCTCGCCGTCAGCCACGGCATCATCGAGGAACACGGCGGGCGGATCGAGGTCAGCAGCGACCCGGGCCGGGGGACCACCTTTTCCGTCTTTCTTCCTGTGGCGGAAGAGGCCTGACGGTTGGGCCGACAATGAATCTTCCCATCTACCTTCCCGTGGCCGGAAACGCGGTCAGCATTCCCCTCCTCCTGGGTCTGGGGGGGACAGTGGGCTTTCTCTCCGGTCTCTTCGGCGTGGGCGGAGGGTTTCTCCTCACGCCCCTTCTCATCATGATCGGCATCCCGCCGACCATCGCGGCCGCGTCCGACTCGAACCAGATCGTCGCGGCATCTTCTTCCGGGACCTACGCTCATGCCCGGGCGGGGACCGTGGACTTCAAGATGGGCCTCCTCCTCCTCCTGGGGGGCATCGGAGGGGGTTCGGTGGG
>JASFRP010000120.1:0-7931 GCA_050114895.1 Gemmatimonadota bacterium | reverse complement strand
AGGGGAGCGGGAACTCTGGATCGAGACCCGTCAGGGTGGACTCTTCTTCGTAAATGCCATTCTCGTGGCCCCGGAGCTCGTGGTGCTCTTCCCCCTCGCCCTCCAGCTCCTGGTGGGCCTCATCGCTCCGGAGAGGAACCCATCCCCTTTCCTGGATACGATTCCCTTTGTGGCCTCGAAATCCATCCCCTACCTCGGTTGGCTCCTGGTGATTCCCATCTGGACCACAGTGAAGAACCTGAGGCTGGAGAGCCTCCCGATCCCCCGGGCCGCTCTCCTGGTCTTCCTGCTCCTCCACATCTCGTTCCTGGGGTATACGCTTCTGAGCTGGGTGGGGTAGCTCAGAAGTCTCCCACCAGGGTGATCTCCGGGACCAGCTCGTAGCCGGTCCTCCCCAGGACCGTCGTCCGGGCGAGTTCCATCAATGCCAGGACGTCGGCGGCGGTGGCGTCGCCCAGGTTCACGATGATGTTCGCATGCCGGGGATAGATCTGAGCACCGCCTCGCACCTCACCCTTGAGCCCACACTCGTCTATCAGACGTCCCGCACCGATTCCCTCGATCTTCTGGAAGATGGATCCTGCCGAGGGCAGGAGTCGGAGGTTGGGGTGCCGCTCTGCCCTCCACTCCAGGTTCTCCTCCATGACCTTCCGGAGGACACCCGGCTCCCCCTCCTCCAGGAGGAAGGTGACCGTGAGCACGATGTCGGATCGCTCGTGGAGGATGCTGAAGTCGTAATCGAACCGGAAATACGTTCCCTCCACCTCCCTGACTTCTCCCTCCTCGGAGAAGATCTGGGCCGACGCCACTACTTCCTGGATGAACACCGTTCGAGATCGGTGGGGAGCGGGGGAGAGGAAATGAAGGTTCTGCCAGATGGCTCCTCCCACGGTGGAGGGAATCCCCACGAAGTGATGGAGACCTCCGAGGCCCCGCGTGACGGTCGCCTCGATTAGGTCGGGGAAAACGTCCACGCCGGCTCCGGCCCTGACCAGATTCCCACCGAGGAACTCGATTCCCGCGACCTCGCTCCGGACCACCAGGCCCCTGAACCCGCGGTCGGACACCAGGACGTTGGCTCCCCTCCCCAGGAGAAAGGTAGGAACGGAGAGCTCCCTCGCCCTCGACATCACCTCGGTCAGCTCCCCGGAGGTCCGGGCACGAAAGAAGAGATCGGCGGGCCCACCGATGCGGAAGGTGGTGAAGGGCGCCAGCCGGACGTCGGTCTCGATGGTCCCGGGTCCGAGTCGTTCCTCCAAAGCCTCCTTCCACTCCGCTGACCTGTTTCCCCTCGCCATGGCTCGCCCCGGATGAGTGGTTTCGGTGGGCTGGGAATCGGTGGGAATTCAACCCGGGCTCCCAGTAGGGAGACGCGGCCCGCGGCCGGTCGCCACCGCCAATTCTACCCCCCCGGGACGCCGGCGGGTAGCCGAGCCTCCTTCCAAGACCCGTGGAAGGCCACCTTCCCGGGGGGAAGGTCCGGGAGACCCCCGGAAACATACCTCTTGACAATCTACAGAAGAGGCGCCAGAATAGGCTCAGAGATTGTCGATAATCTAGGTATGGTTCGTCGCGACTGAATCGGATTCCAACCTATCTGCAACTTTCGACATCTCATGGCCGTAAGGCCAGGTGACAGATTCACAGGGCCCGGGGGGCCCGGTCACATGGCCTTCAGAACCCCTCAGACGGGGGGGATTCTCGAAGGCCGATTGAATGAGCGCTAGCAGGAAGGAGCCGAGACGGTGACTCGCGCACGATACGGTCTCACTGAGAGATTGGTTGCTCTTCTTCTTTTCTTCGCCTTGTCTTCCGGCGCCAGCGCCGGTGCCCAGGAGGTCCAGGGGCCCCTGACGCTGGATGACGCGATCCAGATGGCTCGAAGGAACAACCCGACGTTCCTCCAGACGGCGAACGACGAGGATCCCGCCAACTGGGCCTTCCGCGAATCCCTCGGGGGATTCCTTCCTTCCTTCACGACGAACATGCAGGGCCAGTACCTGGCGCCCGGGATCCCCTCCACGGGGATCTACACGGGGTCTGACTTCGGCATCGGGAGCACGGACTACTACTTCTCGGGCTACAACCTCAACCTCTCCTACAACTTGAGCGGGAGCAGCTTCTTCGAGGTCGCCAGCGCCCGGGCCAGCCAGAACGCCACGAAGGCCCGGATCGACGCGGCAGAATACAACCTGGAATCGGCGGTCACGGTCCAGTATCTCATCGCCCTCAGGGCCCGCGACGGCGTACAGGTGGCCCAACGGCAGCTGGATCGCGCCCAGGAGAACCAGGAGCTTGCCCAGGCCCGGGTGGACGTGGGCGCGGCCATCCCTACCGACGGGAAGCAGGCCGAGGTGGAGCGGGGCCGGGCGGAAGTAGCACTCCTCGAAGCGCAGAGTCTCCTGAGGACCGAGAAGCTCCGCCTCCTCGAGCAGATCGGGGTGGACATGGCGGACGAATACGACCTGGTCAGCGAGTTCGGCGTGTTCGAGCCCAATTGGGACCGGGAGGATCTCGTGGACCGGGCCCTGGCCCGCCACCCCTCCCTCCTGGCCTACCGGGCTCAGGAGAGTGCCGGGAAGGCTCAAGTGAGGCAGGCGTGGAGCGGCTATTTCCCCAGCCTCTACTTCCAGGCCAGCTGGTCCGGGCGCGCCCGGCAGATCGGGGACACGAAGTACCTGATGGACCAGGCGGAGGGGTCGGTGCTGAGCCGGCGGCAGAACTGCGAGTTCTGGAACAACGTGGCATCGGGCCTGACCCATCCCATTGAGGGGTACCCGGCGGACTGCTCCCAATATGTCTGGACCCCGGCCCAGGAGGCGGCGGTCCTCAGGGCGAACGACGTGTTCCCCTTCGATTTCCGGTCGGAACCCCTGTCTCTTTATCTCCAGGTCTCCTTGCCGATCTTTCAGGGTTTCAGCCGGCAGCGGCAGGTGGCAGAGGCGCGGGCCGCGGCAGAGGACGCCCGCTTCAACCGACGGGCCGAGGAGCTGAGGCTCCAGACTGCCGTCACCCAGGCCTACGACGAGCTCATGACCGCGATTGACGTGGTGGAGATCGAAGGCCGGAACCGGGAAGTGGCCACCGAGCAGCTGGAGCTGGCCCAGGAGCGCTATCGACTGGGAGCAGCCCCCTTCCTGGAGCTTCTGGAGGCGCAGAGCTCCATGGCCGAGGCCGAGCGGGACTACCTGAACGCCACCTATCGGTTCCACGGGGCCATCTGGGCCCTGGAAGCAGCGGTTGGAGAGCGGCTCCGCCCGGACGCGGCAACCGTCCGGTAACCAAATAGACTGAGAGGACGCTCCCGTGGACATCATTCGAGAGCAGAAACCAAAGAAGAAGAAGCGGATCATCCAGGTTTCGGCGGTAGTGGCCGCCCTGGTGCTGATCACGCTGGGACTGAGAAGCCTCAAGCCGGCTGCGCCCTCCGTGGACCGGGCCACCGTATGGATGGACACCACCCAGCAGGGGACCATGATCCGGCAGGTTCGAGGGCCCGGGACGCTGGTGCCCGAGAACATGCGCTACATCACCGCGGTGACGGCAGGCCGGATCGAGCAGCGCTATCTGCTGGCCGGCGCCGAGATCGACTCCTCGACGGTTATCCTCCGGCTCAGCAATCCGGACGTGGAGGTTCAACTCCTCCAGTCCCAGCAGCAGCTGAGTCAGGCCGAGGCCGGTCTCATCACCCTTCGGTCGAGTCTCCAGACTCAGCGTCTGACCCAGCAGGGTCTCGTGGCGCAGACCCGGACCCAGTACCTGGAGGCCCAGCGGCTTTTCGAGCAACAACAGGGCCTCTACGATCGGAATCCCGACCTGGTGGCCCCGGCCGAGCTCCAGCGGGCCCGTGAGCAGGCGGAGGAGCTGAAGACCCGCCTCGAGTTGGAGGAGGAACAGCTGGACGTGCTGGAGGGCTCCATCCAGGAGCAGATCGACGCCCAGATGACCCAGATCCACCGCCTTCAAGCCATCGTGCAGTTCAACACTGAGCGGGTGAACTCCTTCGAGGTCGCCGCAGGGGTGGACGGGGTCCTGGCCGAGCTCCCGGTGCAGGAGGGGGAGTGGGTCCAGGCCGGCGGAACGCTGGCCCGGGTGGTGCAGCCGGGTCGCCTGAAGGCCGAGATCCGGATCCCTCAGACCCAGGCCCAGGACATCACCGTGGGGCAGGTGGCCCACATCGACACCCGCAACGATACCATCGAGGGACGGGTTTCCCGAATCGATCCCGCGGTCCAGAGCGGTACGGTCACCATCGACGTCGCGCTCCCCGAGGAGCTCCCCCGGAGCGCTCGCCCCGATCTGAACGTGGATGGAACGGTGGTCATCGAGCGTCTGGAGAACGTCATCTATGTGGGCCGGCCGGCCTTCGGGCAGGCCAACAGCCGGGTGGGAATCTTCAAGTTGGTGGACGATGGCAACTATGCGGAGCGTGTGAACGTCCAATTGGGAAGAAGCTCGGTGAACGAGATTGAGGTAATCGAGGGACTGCAACCCGGAGACGTGGTCATCCTGTCAGATATGTCACAGTGGGACGGCTACGACAGAGTGAGGCTCCGGGGTTGACCGCTGAGCCTCCACCTGAAACCCTAGGGTTGGAGGAATCGTAGGAAGTAGGCGAGACAGGGAACGCCGCCGAATCGAGAGAAACCGCAGGAGTCCCGGAGACAGGGGAGAACCGATGACCACAGATTCCCATTCACTGATTCATCTTGAGGGTCTGTCCAAGGTGTTCTACACCGAGGAAGTGGAGACCCACGCCCTTTCCAACATCGACCTGGAACTCCGGAAGGGGGAGTTCGTCTCCATCGCCGGACCCTCCGGCTGTGGGAAGACGACGCTCCTCTCCATCCTCGGGCTCCTGGATTCACCGACGGGAGGAAAGTACCTCCTGGACAACGAGCCCGTGGAAAACCTCACGGCATCCACGAGGGCGAAGATCCGGAATCAGGCCATCGGGTTCATATTCCAGGCCTTCAACCTCATCGGCGATCTGACGGTCTATGAAAACGTCGAGCTCCCCCTCACCTACCGGGGTATGCCCGGAAAGGAGAGAAAGGAGCGCGTGCAGGAGGCGTTGGAGCGCGTGGGAATGGCCCACCGGATCAACCACTATCCTTCACAGCTCTCAGGTGGTCAGCAGCAGCGGGTGGCGGTAGCCCGGGCCATCGTCGGCAAGCCTCTGATCCTCCTTGCGGACGAGCCCACGGGTAACCTGGACTCCAAGAACGGACACGCCGTGATGGAGCTCCTGATGGAGCTCCACGGTGATGGCGCCACCATCTGCATGGTCACCCACGATCCCCGCTACGCCCATATGGCTGAGCGTATGATCCACCTCTTCGATGGACAGGTGGTAAGCGAAGAGGACGCCAAGAAGATGGCCGAATTGGAGGAAAGCGGCTTCGACGTGGCTTGAAGACGTTGGCTCAGTGACGGAACGCGGGGGTGGGGGAGCAATCTCCCTCCCCCGCTTTTCGTGGGATCCCCATCCCTCCGGGGCTCGAGCTCCCTACTTCTCCCCGAACTCCCGGGATGATATGCTCACCGTGGGGAGTGGATGGTCGAAGAGAGGGCCCCCGAGGAACCCAACCGAAAAGGCGGGACATCGTGTCGCTCATCAGCCTCAGGAATATCGAGAAGTCATACAAGACCGGAGCCGGGGAGACCTTCGTGCTTCGCAGGATCACCCTGGACGTCGAGAAGGGGGACTTCATCACCATCATGGGGCCCTCCGGTGCGGGCAAGTCCACCCTCCTGGCCATCCTGGGCATGCTAGACGGGGATTGGTCCGGCGAGTATTACCTCCTCCACGAGGCCGTCCACGCCATGAGGCCGAAGGATCGCATTTCCCTCAATCGCCAGTACATCGGCTTCGTGTTCCAGCAGTATCATCTCCTGGACGATCTCACGGTTTACGAGAACCTGGAGATCCCCTTGTCCTACAGGAACGTGAAGCGAAAGGACAGGGAAGCCATTGTCGCCGATTCGCTGGACCGTTTCCAGATCGTGGGGAAGAAGGACCTCTATCCGAACCAGCTCTCCGGTGGGCAGCAGCAGATGGTGGCGGTGGCTCGGGCGGTGATTGCAGAGCCGAAGGTGATCCTGGCGGATGAGCCAACCGGAAGCCTCCACACCACCCAGGGGAAGATGATCATGGATCTCCTCAAGAGGTTGAACGACGAGGGGACCACCATCATCCAGGTCACGCACAACGAAGCGTGGGCAGCCTACGGCCAGCGTATCATCAACCTCCAGGACGGGTGGATGGTGAGCTGAGGAAGACGTGCGGCCTCTCCCGCTCCCGCCGAGGCTTCGCTAGGCGCTTCTCTTGAGCCACCAGCCCACCAGGAGAAGCGGGAGGAGAGCCAGGCCCAGGATCATGAAGGGGCTACCCAGGGGACCGGGATTCTGGACCATCACTTCGAACCTCACCTCGCCCTCCCCTCGAGGTCCCCTGACCTGAACGACGATCTCCCACGGCCCCTCGGAACCCAGGGCGAATTTTGCCGCATAGTAACGGGAGTCAGTTGCCTGATCCCGGGTCGCAGGATGGGAGGTCGACCGTCCCGGTTGGCCCAGCGGGTGCGCTGTCACCACGATCTCCAGGTCGGGAACCAGGCCACGCCCCCGCTCGGTGACCAGCATCGACACGTCGATGGAGTCCGGCGGAATGGGTGTGGGGGCCGTGAACACGCTCACCCGGTAGGCCCCCACAGGAACGTTGGCCGCTCTGAGCGTACCTCCATCCGCCCGGAGCGGGAGCATGGCCAGCCCCGTCAGCATGCCCACGACCACGGCGGCCAGGGTAGCCCTGGTCCACATCCCGATCCGCGCAGTCGAGGCCGTCTCCCGGTTCGTGGACATCCGTTAGCCTCCCATCACCGTCCCCCTCATCTCCATGGGCTGGAGGAGGAGCCAGATCCCCGCGACGGAGAGGGTTATCGCCAGGAGGCCCCAGGGGACAGTGGCCCGAACGGCTCTGGGGCCCGGGCCCAGCTCCCGCTGTGCGATTCTGTAGGCCACCACCAGGGAGACCAGGAGACCCAGCTCGAGGAAGAGGAGCTCCAGGGGAATGAGCCATGACTCCGGGACCAGGGGCCCCAGCGTCCACTCGGGAGCACCCAGGAGCGGCAACCCCAGATCGGCGAGATACTCCTGGGTCGCGGGGATGATGGCGAGGCCGCCGATGAGGAAGTGGTAGAGGTAGTGGGCCACCCACATTCCGAAGCCTACGGGGACCAGGGCCCAGCCGTACCGGGTCGCCTCCTCAATCACCGACCGGCCCGACCCTGAGACGGTGGCGGAGGCCGCCGCGGTGAGGGCGAGCAGGCCGGCAGGGAGCAGGATCATCCCCGCAACGAAGAGGAGTCCCACCAAAACGGGTTCAGAGGAGAGCCCCAGGAGCTTCCCCAGCCAGGACTCTACCGCGTAGACGGGAGAGACCATTCCGAAGGCATTCATGAAGGCCGCGAAGGTGAGGAAGAGGGCAAGGGCTGCGAGGTCAGGACGTTGGCTGAATCTCCCGATCCCGGCTCGGAGGGGGTCCTCCCAGAGCTCCCGGGCCGGCGGGCGTGAGAGGATACCGACGTTGTCATGGGGACAGGCATGAATGCACTCCATACAGAAGGTGCAATCCATGTTCCCCGCCTTGGTCCCCTGGTAGAGCCAGAGCTCGCACCCGTTTTGCAGAAGCCGACCCCGCTCGCTCATTCGCACTGCCTTGACGGGGGCGGAGCCCGGGGCGCGGGCGCCGGGGGCATCGAGGGCCCGCCGCTTCTCGTAGACTCCCGTGATGCACTCTCGAGTTCGGCAGGTCGCACACACTTCCGGGTCCCGGATGGCCACCTCGAGGGGGGAAACCAGTGAGTTCACGAAGTGGAAATGGCCGATGGGACACAGGTATTTGCAGAAGGCGGCGCCGCGAAAAAACC
>JASFRP010000119.1:0-7939 GCA_050114895.1 Gemmatimonadota bacterium | reverse complement strand
GTCCGGAATCCGTCAGGATCAGGCCTCGCTCTCCCGCCGCCAACCCGGTATGGAGGAACTGGAAGACCGCCACCAGCTTCGCCGGGCCCGGAGAACCGGCGAAGAGATACGTGCCCCCCTGCAGCAGACCGCCAAGACGCTCGTCGAGGGGTCCGATCCCCGAGGGTGTCAAGTTTCTTTCCACTACCTCGTCGGCGGCAGCCTGGAAAGAAGCGTCGATCTCAGGTTCGAACGCCAAAGGTTGGGACCCCGGTGTGTTTTCCATGACTCTCGTGGGTTGGTTTTCGGTCTGCTCAGGCACACCCTGGACGGCCGCGCCCCCGCCTCCCTTCAACGTTTCAAATGGGGCTGGGGCTAAACATTTGTTTCGCCTGCCTGCACTTTTTTCCCTGTTTCCGGAAATTTTCCCGTCCCGGAAGCCTTCGGATTCTCCCCCGCAGCGCCTTGGATATCCGTTGATTAGGGGAAAAAGGTGCGCCCGGGCCTCCGGGAACGGGGACCAGGGAGCGCGATTCTCCCGGTCTCCGGACCCCAGATAACAGCAAGGGTCGGGCCAGGGATGCCCCCTGGATGGGCATGTTCGGGAGTGGATGGGATTGCGGCAGGAATCAGGCCCAGGGCTCACTCCAGGTAGGTGTACCCTTCCAGTCCCTCGTCCAGGAACCGTCGCATGCGGACCGCCTCGTTCAGAGTGATGCGCTTGGCAGCCAGGGCAGCCTCCACCTCCCGCCGGAGGGTGCGGCGGATGGCGTCGGGATCGAACTGGACGAACCGGAGGACCTCACGCACCGTGTCCCCCTCCACCACCTCCTCCAGATGCCAGTCTCCGTTCTCGCCGGCGTGGACGTGCACCGCGTGGGTGTCGCCGAAGAGGTTATGGAGGTCCCCCAGCGTCTCCTGGTACGCGCCGGTCAGGAAGACGGCGAGGTAGTAGGGCTCATTCCCCCCGGAGGGCCCCCCGGGCTCCGGCGCGTTCCGGAGCTCGTGCAACTCCAGGGATAGCTGGGGCTCTCCACCTCCACCCGGGAAGCGGTCGACCCGTCCGTCGGAGTCGCAGGTGATGTCTGCCAGGATCCCCCTTCGGGTGGGTCGCTCGTCCAGCCGGTGGATGGGCATGATGGGGAAGACCTGCTGGATGGCCCAGGAGTCCACCAGAGACTGAAAGAGGCTGAAGTTGCAGAAATAGATGTCCGCCAGGCGGTCCGGAAGGCCCGCCAGCTCCTCCGGGGGCTCCTCCCCCGGCTCCTCCGTCACCCTGCGGGCGATGACCCAGAAGAGCTCCTCCGTGGCCGCCCGTGCGGTGATCCCCATGTAGCCCAGGTTGAAGAGGCTCATGGCCTCGGCCAGGGCGTGTTCCGCGTCGTGATAGACCTCCAGAGGGTCCCGCTCCGGGTCATCGAGGCGCTGGTAGGCATCCACCATGTCCAGCAGGGGTTGCGGGGCTTCCGGGTCGGCCACGGCACTGTCCACCAGGGCGGTGTTCGGTTCCTCCGGGAAGATCCGGCTCCCCAGGACCTGGAAGACCAGCACTCCGGAGTGGGCGACGATGGCTCTACCCGACTCGGTGATGATATCCGGATGGGGGACCGCCGCGTCGTCACAGATGGACTGGATCCGATAGACCGCATCGGCGGCGTACTGTTCCATGGAGTAGTTCACCGACGACTCTGTCGCCGACTGGCTGCCGTCGTAGTCGACGCCCAACCCGCCCCCCAGGTCCAGGAGGCCCATGGGGGCCCCCAGGCGGACCATCTCCACGTAGAGGTGGGCCAGCTCGCTCACGGCGTACTTGAAGGTGCGGATATCGAAGATCTGGGAGCCGGCGTGGCAGTGGAGCATCCGGAGCCCCCCCAGGAGGTTCTTCTCCTTCAAGAACTCCACGGCCTGGAGGATCTGGCTGACGGAGAGTCCGAACTTGCCGCGGACCCCACTGGATTCCGCCCACCGCCCCACCCCTTCCGAAGCCAGCTTCGCCCGAATCCCGAACCGGGGGGTCACCTGGTGGCTGAGGGCCGAGCGGGCGATGAGCTCCAACTCATGCATCTGCTCCGCCACCGGGATGATGTTCCGGCCCATCTTGGCGGCCAGAAGAACGGTTTCGATGAACTCTTCGTCCTTGAACCCGTTGCACACGAAAGGCATCTCGTTCAGCCCCTCGGTGAGGGCCAGTCCGGCCAGGAGCTCGGGTTTGGATCCGGCTTCGATTCCGAAACCCAGCTCGGCCCCCAGGGCCTTCACCTCCTCACAGATGTTCCTTTGCTGGTTCACCTTGATGGGATAGACGCAGACGTACTTTCCCGTGTACCCGCCCTCGGCGATGGCCTCGTCGAAACAGCGCCGGAGCTCCCGCATGCGGTGATCCAGGATCCCCGAAAACCGGAGAATCACCGGCGGGCAGATGTCCCGCGCCTCCAATCCCTGGATGATGTCCAGGAGGTCCATCTTCTTCGAAGGATCGGTGTCGGGGTAGACCTCCACCGTCCCTCGGGGGGACACCCCGAAATACCCGAGTCCCCAGTCCTCCATCCGATAGAGAGCGACGGAGTCCGACGGGGACCAGGGACGGACCGCTCCTGACTCAGGGTCCATTTCAATCCTTCTCGATCAGAGGTGGCGAGCCCTCACCACACGCTGCCGGATTCCTTCGCTGAACGCCTCAACCACCGGGATGGTACGTTCTCTCGGCGTGAGCTTCGATGTCGGCCGGGTAGAAGTGCACCTCCCGCAGATCGCCGGTGGCGTACCGCACCGCCTGGTCGTTGAAGTGGGGGGACGCCGGATCGCTGTTCAGCCCCCCCGCCGTAACGGCCCGGGCCCGAACGGAGTCCCCGAACTCCACCACCGCCACGAAGCTGTTCCCGCTGGTTCCGTACCACCGAACCGTGCCCGGGTATGGCCGGGCGCCGAAGGAGGCCAGGGATCCCCACCGGGACGAGGTGAACCCCACGGGTGTGCTGGGCTCCTCGTCATTGAAAGGCTGGACGATGTCTCCAGTGAGCCGCTGGAACCGATTGATCTCACCCCAGGGGGTCTGCCAGCTCCCGAATTCCTCCTCCAGGCGGGTCGATGCCGCAGCGAGGGCGGAAAGCAGCTGCTCCGATGAGGCCCGCCGGGCCATGTAATCGTACACGGACATTCCCGCCTCCCGCGCCTCGTCCCGGACCGACGACATGAGCTCGTCCCCCAGGAAGACGGCCAGCGCGGTGGGAACCGACTCCTCGCCCCACCGGAGGTCCCAGGCCCTCAGGGTCTCGATCTGACCTGCCAGGGCCGACTTCTCCGGGCTCGTCGCCGGCGCATGGTCATAGGCCATGAGGAGGGCCGGGATCAGGTCCTGGAAACCCGGCAGGTAGCTGTCGAAGGCCGCGGCCCTGAGGGCTTCCAGGGTGAAATCCTTCCGGTTCTCCAGGAGCATGATGGCGTGGACACCCCTGAAGTTCTCGCTTCCCGTGTCCATATAGGGGGGATAGTCCTCTTGCCTGGGGCTGTTGGGTCCGGATGCCGAATACGGCCAGTTGTTGGTGTTGTAGGTCCAGCCGTTTGGCGGGTTGATGACGTTCGGGCTCTCCTCCAGGGAGTGGACTCCCTGCCAGTCGGTGGCCGGATCGCTGCCGTCCACCGGACGCCTGTAGTCCAGGCTCGGGTTCCTGACGGGAACGAAGTTGGCGTGGAGATAGGCGATGTTCCCATCCGCGTCGGCGAAGAGGGTGTTGTTCGATGAGTTGGTGTGGAGCTCCATGATCTCCAGGTACTCCTGGAGGTTCCCCGCCTTGGTCCGGGAGTAGGACTGGATCAAGGCGTTCATGGGGTCTTCCATGAGAGCCACGGCCACCCACTTCCCATCCACCGCTCTCACGATGGGTCCGTGGTGGGTCCGGTACACCGTGAATTCCCGTTGGGCCATGCCCGTGTCGGTTCGGTACGGCACCGTCACCCCCCTAGTCTCCACCGGCCGCTCCTCATCGCCGTACTGGTAGTAGAGGCCGTCTTCCCGCTCCACCATCGTCTCCAGGAACTCGTCGATGTTGTCGACGCTGCTGGAGGTGTGCATCCACCCCGCCGTCTCGTTGAACCCCTGGTAGATGAAGAACTGGCCCCAGGTCAGGGCGCCGTAAGCGTTCAACCCCTCATCGCTTGTGACGTGGGCCTCGTGCCGGAAGAAGAACGAGGTATGTGGGTTGATGAGGAGGAGGGCGTTCCCGTCCACGGTATTGGACGGGGCGATGGCGATGCCGTTCGAGCCGCCGGGCTCATAGGGGTCTCCGGCAGCTTCGGCCATGGCCGCGGCCAGTCTCAGACCGCTCTCCGCCGGATCGTCCCCCAGGAGCCCCCTCGACATCCCGCCCTCCGACTCGTTCCCGTAGAACGCCTCCAGCTCCCTCAGGTTCACCCGCTCGATGTCCCCTCCGATGCTTCCCTCGCTGAAGGTGAGGGCCATCCAGGGCTCGAAGCGGGTGAGAACCCTCGGCGTCACCTCCGGATGCTTGTGCAGGTAGTAGTTCAGCCCGTCGGCCCAGGCGTCCATGAGGTCCCTCAGCCATTGCGGTGACTCCCCGTAGAGGGTCTTCATCGCCTCCGGGTCGATGAAGAGCTTCATCCGGAGGTCCTGCCAGATGGCAGCTTCTCCCTCCGCCTCGGCCAGTCGGCCCTGGGAGTTGAGGAAGTTCACCTCGATGCGGTTGAAGTCGTCCTCGGCCTGGGCATACATGAGGCCGAATACGGCGTCCGCGTCGGTGGCGGCCCGGATGTGGGGAACTCCCCAGTCGTCCCGCGTGATGGTGACGTTCCCGGCCCTCTCCTCCCATCGCGCGACGTCCGGATTTCGAGGGGCGCAGGAAACGCTGAGCAACACGGCAAAGAGGATGAGCTTCTTCATGGGACAGCGACCTCGGAGCTGGAATCGGCACAGTCGGGTTCAGAGCAATGGAAGCTACGTCGGGTACACGCCGGCGTCGAGGACGGGTGATGGCCTCGCCGGACGCCCGAGCGTGCTCCAACCGGTGACCCTCTGGGATGAAGGCCGGCACCGCGCCGGCCTCCCTCCCGGGTCTCCCCCGGTGAAACCATCTACCGCGTCTCACGTAATCAAATATATTGAGGCTCGATATAACGAGACTCTATATTAATCTCCGTGATGGGCGGGGACCCGCACGAAAGGAACCCCGGCCGGACGAAACGGAAGGAATCATGCGATGACAGGCCTTCTCCATGACGTTCGTCATACCTTCCGCCGATGGGGCCAGGCACCTGCCTTCGTGTTCGTCGCTGTGTTGACCGTAGCGGTGGGCACCGGTGGAACGACCACGATCATGAGCGTGACCGACGCCATTCTCCTTCGCTCCCAGCCGGGCGTCCGAAACCCCAGGGGCCTCGTGGAGATCCGCGTGGGAGACCGGGCCGGACGCTCCGGTCGCCTCATGCCCTATCCCACCTTCGAGGCTCTGCGGGACGCCGAGACCGGGCTCGAAGACATCGCAGCCGGCACTCAGCTTCAGGCCAGTGTCTCCACGGGTCCGGAGGCCGGGCCGGAGCTGGTGGCCGGTGTGGCGGCCACCGGGAACTTCTTTTCCGTCCTGGAGACCCGTCCCGCACTGGGCCGGTTCTTCTCCCCGGAAGAGGCAGAGGCGGTCGGTGCCGAACCGGCGGTGGTCCTGAGCCACCGCTTCTGGACCCGGAGCCTGGGGGGGGACCCTTCGGTTCTGGGGAGGACGGTGAGCATCAATCGGATCCCCTTCACGGTCATCGGCGTGGCTGAAGAGGGGTTTCACGGACATCTCCCGCTGTACGATTTCAGCCTTTTCGTCCCCTTGACCATGCTGGAGCCTCTCACCCGTCGGACCCTGGAGGGGACCACCGTCGCCACCGTGGGACGGATGCGGCCGGAAGCTTCCATCCAGAGAGTCAGGGCCGCATCGGATAGGATCCGTCAGGAGCTCAGAGCCTCCAATCCGGCGGACTGGGTGTCCAGCGTGTTCCTGGTGGAGCCGCACACGAGTAGCTATCAGGAGTTCCGAGGCCCCATCTCTCTCTTCCTGGGCTTCCTCCTGGCCCTGTCCGGCTGCATTCTCCTCATCGCCTGCGCGAATCTGGCGGGCCTCCTCCTTTCCCGGGCTCTGGGCAGGGAGCAGGAGATGGCCGTCAGGGGGGCCATCGGCGCGGGCCGGGGACGACTGGTGAGCCAGCTCCTCACCGAGAACCTCCTCCTCTTCGCCGCCGGAGGGGTGGCCGGATGCCTTCTCGCTTTCTGGGTCACCGGGGCCCTTCGGGCTGTACCGATCCCCCTCGGGGCTCCCCTCACCGGTGACTACACGCCGGACCTCAGGGTGCTCTTCGTTTCCATGACGGTGACACTGGCCGGGGGTCTCTTCTTCGGATTGATCCCGGCCCTGCAGGCGACCCGGAAGGACGTGGCCTCCGTCCTCCGGAACAGCGGGGGCCGGTCCCCGGGGAGGCACTGGCTCGGAAAGGCCCTTGTGATCATCCAGGTAGCGGGCTCCGTGGTGCTCCTGGGTGGCAGCAGTCTCCTCTTCAAAGCCCTCACCCGGGCGAAAGCGATGGACCTGGGTTTCGAGCCCCGGGAAGTGCACGTGGTCACGGTGAGCCTGGGGATCCAGCAGTACACGGAGGAGGAGGGGCGGAGCTTCCTCTCCCGCCTCCTGGGAGAGGCCGCCGCGCTACCCGGGGTGGAGTCGGCAGCCCTCAGCGACTTCGTGTTTCTGGCCTCTCCACCGGAGCGGGCGGGGACCTTCTCCAACGCCGACGGTGACGGGACGGTCATGGCCGGGCTCTTCGGCGTCACCCCCGGATTCTTCAACACCACCGGCACCGAGATCGTGGAGGGACGCTCCTTCGATGCCACGGACGCCGCCGACGCCGAGCCCGTTGCCATCGTGAACGAACGGGTAGCGGGTATCCTGTGGCCAAACGAAAATCCACTGGGCCGGGTCATGCGCAGCGGCGAGTCTCTTCTGCGCGTGGTGGGGGTCGCGAAGAACGGGAAGTACATCTCCATCGGAGAATCGGGTCTGGCCGGAGTCTTTCGCCCCCAGGCACAGCTCTACACGCCTACCACATCCCTGCTGCTCAAGGTCGAAGACGGGGGCGGCGACATCAGACGGAGTGTCCAGGAGCTGGTGAGAACCCTGGATCCGGACATACCCCTGACCAACAACGCGTCCCATACCGAGTTGATCGGTGGACAGCTCCTTCCCAGGCGGATCGCCGCGGTGTTCGCTGGAATATTGGGTCTCCTCGGGCTGTTTCTGGCCACGGTGGGCCTCTTCGGCGTCCTCTCCTACGTCGTGGTGCAGGGGGCCCCGGAGCTTGCCATCCGTATGGCTCTGGGAGCTCACCCGGGATCCATTCGTCGCTGGGTGATCCTGGGCGGGCTCGGTCTCGTGCTGGGGGGCCTCTTCCTGGGCCTTCCCGTCACCGTAGGTGTCTCCTCCCTGATTCGGCGGTTCCTCTACGGCCTGGACCCCCTGGACCCCTCCATCCTCGGAGGGGTCGCGCTCCTCTTCAGCCTCGTCGGGCTCGCAGCAAGCTACCTGCCGGCGCTCTGGGCCACCCGAACCGACCCGGCTCGGGTGCTACGCCAGGGATGACCGGGATTCACCCGGGAGGAACCTCGGGACCGAGCGGAGGACCGGATATGCGACAGAGAACGAAGGAGGCCCTGCGAAAGGGGCTGAAATGGGCAGTGGGCGTGGTCGTAGCGCTCTACGCGGCGTCTCTCCTCCTCCCACGTGGACCTCGTGGGGAACCATGGGAACGATGGTCGTCGCCGGAAGCGGCCGGGTATTCGTCTGCCGGACTCCAGGCTGCAGAGGAGGAGGCTCGACGTCTCGGCACAACGGGACTCATGGTGGTGAAGGGCGGAAAGGTCCTTCTGGAGTACGGCGACATCGAGGCCATTGGCTACATGGCGGCAGGTCGGTAT
>JASFRP010000118.1:0-7968 GCA_050114895.1 Gemmatimonadota bacterium | reverse complement strand
CGGGCGCCTGCGAGGGGAACCGGATCTACCCCCTCGGCCAGAGCGCCTGCTACCCGGCCGTCCACCGGCGGAACCGCTGCTCCGACCCGGTCCTCGGCACGGACGCCTGCGAGGGGAACCGGATCTACCCCTTCGGCCAGAGCGCCTGCTACCCGGCCGTCCACCGGCGGAACCGCTGCTCCGACCCGGCCCTCGGCACGGGCGCCTGCGAGGGGAACCGGGTCTACCCCTTCGGCCAGAGCGCCATCGAGAGGGGGCGTGTCGGCCCCTTCCGCCCGGGCGCCGAGCAGAGGAGTGGGGACGTCCCCCTCCGCCCGGGTACCGAACCGGTCTTCGACTTCAGGGCAGGCCCGGTCACCCACGGTCCGCGCGCCGAGCCTGGGTACGTCCAACCGGGCTCCGGCCAGGCAGCCGACGGTGAGGGCTCCTTCCGCGGCTCCAACTCGGTCGAGCGTGTCCAGAGCCACCCCCAGGGCGGCTCCCAGGGCCCGGGCCGCCCCTAGAAGCGCGCCGAGGACATCCGCCGGTGCCGCTCGTCGGAGCTCACCGCCAACGGTGAGGAGAGGTGGGGGGGGATGACGCCGTCGGGTGGCCGTTCTTGACGGCTCCCCGGCATGGGTTCGCCCCGAGCCAATAGGACAACTCTCTTGGATGGCCGATCTCCCACAAGGCGAGGTCGGCCTTCTTGCCTTCCTCGAGACTCCCCCGATCTCCTTCCAGGCCGAGAGCTCTGGCCGCGTTCACCGTAACGCCTCGAAAAGCCTCCTCGGGTGTGAGACCGAAGAGAGTGCACGCCATGCTCATGGCCAGCAGGATAGAGTTGAGAGGGGAGGAGCCGGGATTCAGGTCGGTGGCCACTGCCATGGGCACTCCGGCCTCCCGAAAGGCGGGAACCGGAGGGGGATGGGTCTCCCGGATGAAGAAGAAGGCCCCAGGGAGCAGAACAGCCACGGTCCCGGCCTTCGCCATGGCTTGCACACCGTCCCGTGAGGCATGCTCCAGGTGATCGGCGCTCAAGGCACCGAGACCGGCCGCCAACGACGCTCCGCCCCCGTCCGTCAGCTGATCCGCGTGGAGGTGGACCCCCAGGCCGGCCCGCCGCCCGACCTCCAGCACTTCCCTGCATTCCTCAGCCGAAAAGGCGATGTCCTCACAGAAAGCGTCGATGGCGTCTGCCAGTCCCTCGGTCACCGCCCGGGGGATCATCTCCTCCCTGACCATCTCCAGGAAATCCTCCCGCCGCCCTTCGTATTCCTCGGGAAGGACGTGAGCCGCCAGGAGGGTCCCCCGGACATCCATCGAGGGGCTCTCCCCCAGCCTCCGAGCGACCCGGAGCATCCTCAGCTCCGACTCCGGCTCCTGCCCGTATCCCGACTTGATCTCAAGCGTAGTGACGCCTTCGGCGTGGAGGCACAGAAGCCTGGGTACAGCGGATTGGAAGAGCTCGTCCTCGCCTGCCTCCCTCGTGGCCTTGAGCGTGGTTCGGATGCCCCCCCCGGCCCTGGCGATCTCCTCGTACGACGCCCCGCCCAGGCGGGCCTCGAATTCCCCTGAGCGGTCCCCGCCAAACACGAGATGGGTGTGACAATCCATCAGCCCCGGAGTCAGCCACCCGCCCTGGAGATCGTGGACTTCCCGGGCACAATCCTTCGGTGGGGACGGAAGGTCCTTCTCGGGACCGACCCAGACGATCCTCCCGCCTCGTGAAGCGAGGGCCCCGTTCCGGATCTCTCCGTATCCTTCCAGCTCGGGGTCGAGGGTGGCCAGGTGCCCACCCACCCACAGACGGTCCCACATGAACGGATGGCTCATGATTCTCTCCCGGCGGCCTACTCTCCGCTCATGGGGATCTTGATCTGATGGTCCCTGGCGGTCCTCCAGGCCTCCTCGTAGCCGGCATCTGCGTGGCGAGCCACACCGATCCCGGGGTCGTTGGTGAGAACCCTCTGGATACGGTCCGACATCTCAGGGGTCCCGTCGGCCACCAGAACCTGCCCGGCGTGGAGTGCGGCTCCGATTCCCACCCCACCACCGTGGTGGAAAGACACCCAGCTAGCGCCCGACGCCGTGTTCAGGAGGGCATTCAGTATGGGCCAGTCGGCCACGGCATCCGTCCCGTCCCGCATGCCCTCGGTCTCCCGATAGGGGGAGGCCACTGATCCGGCATCCAGGTGATCACGCCCGATCACCACGGGGGCCGAGATCTCGCCTCTCGCCACCAGGTCGTTGATTGCAAGCCCGAAGCGCGCCCGCTCTCCTTGCCCGAGCCAGCAGATCCGGGACGGAAGCCCCTGGAACTGGACCTTCTCCCTGGCCATCCTGATCCACCGGTCCAGGTGGTGATCGTGGGGGAAGAGCTCCAGGACCAGGTCGTCGGTCCGGTGGATGTCGGCAGGATCCCCCGAGAGGGCGGCCCACCGGAACGGTCCCTTGCCCTGGCAGAAGAGGGGGCGGATGTAGGCAGGCACGAATCCGGGATACTCGAAGGCATCCTCGAAGCCGGCGTCCAGGGCCATGCCTCTGAGGTTGTTCCCGTAGTCCACGGCTACCGACCCCATGGCCTGGAGCCGAACGATGGCCTCGCAATGGGCCCTCATGGAGTCCATGGACCGGGTGATATAGTCCTTCGGACTCCTCTCCCTCAGCTCCGCCGCCTCCTCCAGGCTCAGACCCGCAGGGACGTATCCGTTCAGAGGATCGTGGGCCGAGGTCTGGTCCGTCACCAGGTCCGGGACAATGCCCCGCTGGACGATTTCCGGCAGCACATCTGCGCAGTTCCCCACCAGCCCCACGGAGACGGCTTCGCCTCGATCTTTCGCCCCCAGGACCCAGGAAAGGGCTTCGTCGAGGTCCTCCGTCCATCGGTCGCAGTACCGCGTCTCGATGCGTCGCCGAATCCTGGCCGGATCCACCTCCACCACCAGGATGGCACCCTCATTGAAGGTCGCGGCAAGCGGCTGGGCCCCACCCATCCCCCCCATTCCTCCGGTGAGGATCCAGCGACCCTTGAGGGAACCCCCGAAATGCTTCTCGGCCATGGCGCCGAAGGTCTCGTAGGTTCCCTGGAGAATCCCCTGGGTCCCGATGTAGATCCAGGAGCCGGCCGTCATCTGCCCGAACATCATCAGGCCCTTCTTCTCCAGCTCGTGGAAATGATCCCAGGTCGCCCACCGGCCCACCAGGTTCGCATTGGCGATGAGGACTCGCGGTGCATGGCGGAAGGTCCTGAAGACTCCCACTGGTTTTCCGGACTGGATCAGCAGGGTCTCGTCATCCTCCAGCTCCCGCAGGGACGCCACGATGGCATCGAAGGCCTCCCAGCTCCGGGCGGCCTTCCCCCTTCCCCCGTAGACCACGAGCTCGTCCGGCTTCTCAGCCACTTCCGGATCCAGGTTGTTCATGAGCATCCGAAGTGCGGCCTCCTGGGTCCAGCCCTTGCAGCTCCGGTCGCTGCCGCGGGGAGCCCTAACGGTACGCGCGCCTGCGTTGGTCATGGCAGAAGTCCTCTCTCCATCCGTTGTCCTGACCAGTGACGATGGCCGAAAATGCGCCACTTCCCGTGGATTCATTTCACCCCGCATCTGGCATCTTCTCAGCCCCGGCTGCTAAGATAGTGAGGCTTGGGAGCTCCCGCCGCCCCCTGAAGGGGTTGCCCAGAGACCCTGAGCACAGATTGTTTTCCAGAACAACCGTACAGACAATCCCGAATCAGGGAGGATGGAATGCACTTGAGGGTTCCAGCCGCCGTTCTTCTGGCCGCGCTGCTTTTTGGCTGCCAGGGCACCGAGCCACCTGAGTCCCAGGAGCCCTCTGAGCCGGCCGCCACGGAGGCTACGGAGGAAGCACCCATGCCCTTCCAGCTCTCGGCGGAGCAGGAGGAGGGGAAGGTCGTCTACGAGACCATGTGTTGGTCCTGTCACGGGACCGCAGGGCGGGGAGATGGCCCCGCGGTCAAAGCCGGGGCCGTGTCGGCACCCAGAGACTTCACCGCGGCGGCCTTCTCGGGCATGACCGCCACGCAGCTTCAGGCCGATTTCCGGTCGGAGGTCGGGAGCCTTTCTCCGGGGCACCCACACATGCAGAACGTCCTCTCCATCGTGAACGAGGATGCCTTCTCTGCGGCCCTGGCCTACATCCCCGCCCTCGTCTACCCTCCGGAGTTGCCTGGCAGCGCCATCGCCGGTAGAACCAACTTCATCCTCCGTTGCCAGGGTTGCCACGGTCCGACGGGCCGGGGGAACGGCCCGGGCGCCGAGGTCCTCGAGCTGGCTCCTGCGGATTTCACGCAGGACTCCCTCCTCGTCGCACGGGATTTCGAGGCGGTCTTCCAGAAGATCCGTACCGGTGGCGGAGGTGTCCACGGGTCCTCCATGCCGGCCTGGGGTGTGATGCTGTCCGACGGGGACGTCTGGGACCTGGTGGCGTACATCAGCACCTTCCGCCCCGGCACCCTCTCGCCACCTCCGGGAGGCTGAGGATCTGCGAGATCCCACACTCTCCGGGGAACGTGCCGGGAGTTGGAGGAGGGAGGAGCGAAAGGGTGGAGGAGCGAGAAGAGGGGGGAGGCCGGTGGCCTCCCCCTTCCGCGTTTCCCCGTTCCTTCTCCTCCGGACACCCCGGGCGCAATCCTTCGGGTAACGTTCCCGGTCCAGGGACCGTCCCATGCGTAAATCGACCAAGAACCAGGAGCCCTCGTGCGGGGACTTCGTGAGAATCCCGAACCCGATCCCAGGCTGATCCAGCGCGCAAGACAGGGCGAGACCGCCGCTCTCGGGTCCCTCCTGGCAGAGGTCGGCCCCATCGTGGCCCAGTGGGCCATGGCCCGCACGGGGGATCCGGACGAAGCGGCGGACCTGGCTCAGGAGGTCCTGATTCTCATGACGAGGAAGCTGGACTCATTCCGAGGGGATTCCCGGTTCCTCACCTGGCTCTTCACGGTTACGCGGAACCAGGCCATCGAGCGGCACCGAAGCCTGGCAAGAAGAGAGCGAAAGATGGAACGGCTCACCTCGCACATGGTGAAAGAGAACCCCGTGGTCCGGGGGCCGGAGTCCGAGATCGATGAGGCAAGGATTCGGAATGTCGTGGGGACCTTCCTCCGGGAGCTTCCCCAGCGCCAACGGGAGGTCTTTCAAATGGCCGAGATCCAGGGCCTGACCTCCCCGGAAATCGGACAGATCCTGGGGCTGGAGCCCGGGAGCGTCCGGGCCGCGCTCTTCAAGGCTCGCCGGACCCTCAGGAGAAGAATCCTGGATCAACACCCGGAGCTGGTGGAGGAGTACGCGCCATGAAATGTGTGGATGCACGCCGTGCTCTCCTGGAAGCGGAGCTGGACGCCCTGGACGGAGTCGGAGATGGACCTCTGGCTCGGCACGTTCGCGAGTGCCCCGGCTGCTCGTCGGTGGCCCGGGCCATCCTCGAAGGGGAGGTCGCCCTCAGCGAAGCCCTGAGGAGCGCGGCACCTCAGCTGGACCCGCAGCGGGTCCTGGACCTGGCGGGTGAAGCCGAGGGGGCGGTGGCTCGGCGCGGGGTTCAGGAGCTGCGTACCTGGAGACGACCCGCTCGCGCGCTCGCCTTTCTGCCCCTCGCCGCGGCTGCGGCCGCAACGGTGTTCTTCCTGGGTCGACCGCCTTCCCTCCCGGGCCCTCCCTACCTCCCTCCGGCGTTAGGTAGTGGACTCGATGTCCAGGCCCCGGGAGGGCGGGCCGTCGCCGTGCTCCAGACCAACAACCCCGAGATCACTGTTCTCTGGCTACTTGATGGAGGCTCTTGAAATGAAACGCTCCTGGACTCCGATCCTTCTCGTACTGGTTGCCTTCCTCGCTCTCCTGGGGGGCTGGTTCTGGGGCTCGGGGTCATCCCCGCGCCTGGACGTGAGAAC
The DNA here is from genome assembly GCA_050114895.1 of Gemmatimonadota bacterium. Classification (GTDB taxonomy): domain Bacteria; phylum Gemmatimonadota; class Gemmatimonadetes; order Longimicrobiales; family Gaopeijiaceae; genus JASFRP01. The sequence continues at coordinate 2,087 of JASFRP010000118.1, read as the reverse complement.
CTTCACCCTGCAGCACCGGTCCGGGTACGAGGCCGCGGAGCTGGTACAGCCCTACGTCTTCTCCGACCGGGAGGGGGCTCCGGGAAGCATGAGCGCCACCCCGGAAGCCATCTCGGTGCGTGAGACGCCCGACAACCTGGACCGCATCGCTCAGCTCCTGGAGGACTTCGACCAACCGATCCCGACGCTTCGCCTTCGCTTTCAACTCATCGAAGCGGATTCCTTCCAGGACCCGGACCCCGCCATCGCAGACGTCGTCCAGGAGCTCAGGGGCCTCTTCAGGTTCGAAGGGTATCGGCTCCTCGGAGAGGCTCTGGTGATTGTAGCCGGTGGGACAATGGACGATCAGGAATTTACCCAGAGGTTCATGGGCACCGATGAGGTATTCCAGGTCAGGTCCCAGGTTCGACCTCAGCGGCTCGGCACCGTGCGCCTGAACCCGGTCCAACTCTGGGAAGGGGACCGTGACGTCCTGTTGGAGACCTCCGTCACCGTGTCCTCCGGGCAGACTGTGGTCATAGGAGGCGCTCGGGCGGCACGGGTGGGAGGCAGGTCCTTCATCCTCACCGTGACGGCGGAGGGCGATTGAAGAGCCTGACAGAGCCCGCTTGAGCCGTGTTGGCCGTCCCCGGAGATTGACTCTCAACTGATCCCGCTCCCACATTTCCTTTCGTGGGGACCAGCCAACCAGGATAGCCCATGCTCCAGTTGGACATCGGAGACCGGCGCAAGGGGAGCGATCGCCGGTCTGGAGTCGATCGACGCCGGGAGGAGGAGCGGAGATCCGGCTCGGAACGCCGGGCTTCCCTCTTCGTGGTGACGGCAGAGCGTCCCTCCACGGACCGGCGAAGTTCCAGCCCCCGAAGAGCCCGTCAAAGGCGGGAGGGCCTGGAACGGAGGAAGGGGAAGGCCGACCACGTCGTTCTGGGCTGAACGGCGTGGCCCCTTCGGCGATCCGGAACGCTCGCCCTTCCCCCGCACAACGTGGCCCACCCGGGCCCTTCCCCACCTCGCAGTACTTCTAACCTCCCGCGGACGGGACTCCTTTGTGTCCATAACAGAGAATCCCGCTCTGCCCTTCTTTTCGGATCAGGCGGAACTCCAGTGACACCTCCATCCCTGGAGCCACGGTGGACGGCTCGCAATCCACGATCTGTGTCATGAACCGTGCCCCCTCCGGTGTCTCGACGATGGCCATGGCATACGGGGCTTCGTTGAGGAACTCGTCCGGGGGCACATGGATGACGGTAGAAGTCACGACCTGACCCGAGGGAGTGAGACGGATCCTCTCGGACTCCCTCCCCCCGCAGGCAGGACAGACCATCCGCGAGGGGTAGGACACCTTCCCACACCCCTTACAGCGACCGGCTTCCAGACGGTAGCGAGCCGGAATCTCCCGATGATAACGTGGACTCGGCATGATCAGACCCCCTGGAAGATGTGGACGACGGAGCTGGCTCCCGATCCGCCCATGTTCTGAGCCATTCCGATCCGTGCTCCTTCCACCTGCTGCTCGCCGGCCTCACCTCTGAGCTGCTCGACGACGGTGACGGCCTGGGCGACACCGGTGGCCCCCACCGGATGCCCCTTCGACTTCAACCCTCCACTCACGTTCACCGGGATTCTTCCTCCGAGATCGGTGATGCCCTCCCTGGCTCCCCGCCCCCCGTCCCCCCTCTCCAGGAATCCAAGGGCCTCCACGCAGCAGATCTCGGCGATGGCAAAGCAGTCGTGGACCTCCACCAGGTCGATATCCTCGGGCCCGATCCCAGCCATCTGGTAGGCACGGCGACCCGACAGCTCCACGACGTCCAGATACGCAGGGTCCGGGCGTTGAGCCAGCGCGAGGCTCGACGTGGCTGCACCACTGGCCAGGATCTTCACCGGCCGATCCGTGAACTCCTTCGCCCTCTCCAGGGGGCAGAGGAGGACCGCCGCGGCCCCATCCGTCACCGGGGAGCAGTGCAGAAGGCGGAGGGGCTCGGCCACGAGACTGGAGCTCATCACTTCCTCCAGCGAAACCTCCCGCCTGAACTGAGCCTTGGGGTTTTTCGCACCGTTTCGGTGGGCCTTCACGCTCACCCAGG
>JASFRP010000117.1:0-7997 GCA_050114895.1 Gemmatimonadota bacterium | reverse complement strand
CCGCCATGATACCCCCTTTGTAGTGAAAACCACGGTGTTGTTGGCTCTATTGCGTATTCCTGGACGTGATGGGCCGTCTCACATGACCATCCCGCCGTCCACGCCGATGACCTGCCCGGTAATGTATGCAGCCCCAGGGCCCACGAGAAAGCGGACCACCCCGGCAACGTCCCCTGGACTCCCCAGCGTGCCCAGGGGAATCTGGCTCTTGAGCCCCTCGATCACCTCCGGCTTGAGCTTGGCCGTCATCTCCGTTTCGATGAATCCCGGAGCGATGGCATTGCAGCGCACGCCGCGGCTCGCGAACTCCCGAGCCACGCTCTTCGTGAGCCCGATCATCCCGGCTTTGGAGGCCGCGTAGTTGGCCTGGCCTGAATTTCCCATGAGGCCGATGACGGACGCGATGTTCACGATGGCCCCCTGCCGCCTCTTCATCATCCCCCTGGCGACACCCTTCGTAGCGTTGAAGGCACCCTTCAGATTCACCGCCAGAACCCGGTCCCAATCCTCCTCGGACATGCGGAGGAGGAGATTGTCCCTGGTGATGCCGGCATTGTTCACGAGAATCGAAATGGCCCCGATCCTCTCTTCAACGGCCTGCAAGACCTCTTGCACTTCTCTCTCCAACGTCACGTCGGCGCGGAATCCAATGTGGTCGTCGCCCGGGAGGCTTTCGGCCGCCTCCCTGGCTCCACTCTCGTCCACGTCCACCACGGCGACCCGGGCCCCGGCATCGGCGAGGGCCTTTGCGATGGCCAGGCCGATGCCCCGGCCACCACCTGTGACCACGGCCACCTGATTCTCAAGCTCTTTCGGACCCAAGGGATTAACCTCCCTGATTCTCGGGTTACCTACCCAGATTGTCGAAGTCCGGAGGCTCGCTGAGGGACGTGCAGGGAACGCCCCTCGCGTTCCGGCGATTCAGGCCGCAAAGCACCGAACCTGGCCCGAGCTCGAAGAACCGGTCCACCCCACCCGCCACCATTCGGTCGATGGATGCGGACCACCTAACGGGGGAAGTAAGCTGGTCCACCAGCAGCCCCCTTGCCTCCCTCCCCTGAACCACGGGCTCCGCTGTGACGTTCGACACCACTGGATAGAGGGGGTCGGAGAAGTTTATCGCCTCGAGACGATCCCGCAATCCTTCCTTCGCAGGCGCCATGAGGGGAGAGTGGAACGCCCCGGAGACCGTCAGAAGCACAGCCTTCTTCGCTCCCGCGTCCTTGGCCAGTGCCATGGCCTCCTCAACGCCACTCCTCTCCCCGCTGATGACCACTTGCGCGTGGGTGTTGATGTTGGCTGCGACGCAGACCATCCCTCTCTCGCCCACTGCCCGGCACAGCGCTTCCACGGCCTCTTTCTCCAACCCCAGAAGGGCCGCCATTGTCCCGGGGCGCTCCGCCCCTGACGCGTACATCAGCTCTCCCCGCAGGCGCACGGTGCCGACCGCATCCTGAAAGCTGATGGTGCCTGCAGCCACGTGGGCAGAGAACTCTCCAAGGGAATGCCCCGCGGCAATTCCCACCTCTCCAAGCTCACCTTGAACGACTCTGTGGACGGCGACGGAATGGACGAGGAGGGCCGGTTGAGCGTTCTTCGTCAGGTTCAACTCCTCCTCCGGTCCCTCCCATGCCAACCGGGAGAGGTGGAAACCCAGGAGGTCATCGGCTTCCTGGAAGACCTCCGACGCATCTGGGAAGGCCTGGGCGAGTGCCTTTCCCATTCCGACGCACTGGGATCCCTGTCCGGGGAAGAGCAAGCCTATCGACATGGGCAGTGGGAGGCGACGTTACAGGCGGAAGGTCATGGCCGACCAGGTGAAGCCGGCCCCGAAGGCGACTGTCAGGATCTGGGAGCCGGGGCCCACCAATCCGTCCTCGATGGCTTCGTCCAAAGCGACGGGGACGGCCGACGAGCTCATGTTCCCGAATCGGTCCACGTTCACATATACCTTATCCATGGAGATCCCAGCGTACTTCGCGGTGGCGGAGATGATCCGCATGTTGGCCTGGTGAGGGATGAGAAGGTCGATGTCCTCTCCCGTCATACCCGCCCGCTGCAGGGCCTGGTCGGAGGCCTCCGCCATGGACCGAACGGCATTCTTGAAGACCTCCCTTCCAGCCATCTTCAAAAGGTAGTCCTTGTTGTCCAAAACCTCTTGCGACATAGGAACAGCACAGCCACCGGCGGGGCGATACAGGAGGTTCCCCAGCGTCCCGTCCGACTTGTGGAAGCTGGAGATGATGCCGGAATCCCCCCGGGCCTTCTTCAGTATCGCGGCGCCGGCGCCGTCTCCGAACAGGACGCACGTCGCCCGGTCTTCCCAGTCGACGATGGAGCTCATCTTCTCCGTGGCAACCACAAGAGCGATCTCTCCCCGACCCGCCGCGAGGAAGCCCTCTGCGACGCTGAGGCCGTAGAGCCACCCCGAGCACGCCGCCGCCACATCGAAGGCCATGGCGTTGTCTGCGCCCAGGAGCGCCTGCAGGTCGCAGGCCGTCGAGGGTAGCCATCGGTCGGGTGTCGCAGTGGAGAGGATCAGGAAATCGACTTCGCCGGGCTCGATCCCCGCCTTCTCCATGGCCCGGCGAGAGGCTTGGGCCGCCATTTCCGCAGCCCCCTCGTCCGGACGGGCGATCCTGCGCTCCCGAATCCCCGTGCGCTCCCGGATCCACTCGTCAGACGTCTCCACCATCTTCTCCAGATCGAAGTTGGTGAGGACCCTTTCGGGGAGGTATCTCCCCGTCGAGACGATCTCCACGATGGGCTTTGGGTGTTTCACCATGCTCTGGGCTCGCTACCTCTCATCGGTTTTGGCCAGTGCCGCGGTCATGTGGGATACCATGGAGGACCGGATGGCCTGGGCGGCGACCCTGATGGCGCCGGTGATCGCTTTGGGGGTGGCCGCACCGTGTGTGATGACCGTCACTCCGTCCACTCCCAGGAGAGGAGCGCCCCCGTATTCCGTGTAATCGAGACTCTTCAATATCCCCTGCAAGTCGAGGCTCTCGACGTGTTGCGCTTCCATCTCCCGCCTGAAGAGACTCATGATGAACCCAGCCACCGACTCGAAGAACTTGAGAATGATGTTGCCGGCAAATCCATCACAGACCAGAACGTCGCATTCGCCGGAGATGATCCCGTGGCCCTCGACGTTCCCGACGAAGTTGAGGTCGGCATTGCTCAGCAGCCGGTGGGTCTCCACCGAGAGCTCGTCTCCCTTTTCCGGCTCTTCACCGATGTTCAACAGGCCCACCCGGGGATTGGCCACCCCGAGGAGGTCCTGGGCATAGATCCTCCCCAGCTGGGCGAACTGGAGAAGGTGAAGAGGCTTGCAGTCCACGTTGGCCCCGGCATCCAGGAGCACCGTCGGCTGCCCCGAGGTCGGAAGGACCGTACCGATGGCGGGGCGATCCACGCCTGGAAGTGGCCGAAGGAAGAGGAGCGATGCAGCCATGACCGCCCCCGTGGACCCGGCGCTCACGAATGCATCCGCCCGACCTTCCTTCTGGAGCTTGACTCCGACGACGATGGAGGATCTGGGCTTCCGCCTGACGGCCTGCGCCGGAGGCTCTCCCGGCACGATGCGGTCAGGGGCATGCACGACGGAGAGACGGTCGAGGGGATACTCGGAGTGCTTTGCCAACTCCGCGGAGATGATCTCCTCATCCCCTACCAGGATGATGTTACACTCGGATCCGGCCCGGCGAAGGGCCTCGACGGCCCCCTCGATCTCGCTGAGGGGAGCCCGGTCCGTCCCCATGGCATCCAGGGCGATGCGCAACCGACTTGCCCCGAATCAGTCCTGATCCACGTCGATGACCGCCTCTTCCCGGTAGAATCCACAGGTGGGGCAGACCCGATGAGGAAGCTTTGGATCACCGCAGCGGGGGCAACTCTGCGTGGTCACCGCCTCCGCCTTGTAGTGGGTCCTGCGCTTCCGCTTCCGCTGCTTGGATGTCCGCTTCTTGGGAACTGCCATCTGTCAATCTCGCTCTTCTTTCAATGCTCGGAGGGCATCCCACCGGGGATCAAGCTCCTCTGATGAGCACTGGCAACTCTCTTCGTTCAGGTTTGCCCCACACCGAGGGCACAACCCTCGGCAATCCGGCCGGCAAAGGGCGTACGGCCGCTGTGTGAGGATCACTTCCTCTCGGATCGCTTCCCCCAGATCCAGGTCCACTGCACCGGGAGGCAGGAGACGAACGTCCTCCGTTTCCTCACCGACGTCCCCAGGAGGGGCGAAGAGAAGAGACAAATCCTCTTCAACCGGGACCTCCACCGGATCCAGGCACCGACGACACTCCTGCGCCAGTCGGCCTCGGAGCGAAACCCGCACCAGCACTTCTCCGCTGGTGAGCCATTGCGCTTGACCTGAGATGGAAAGCGGTATGGAAAACCGGAGCTCCGTCCCATCCCAACTCGGATCGTCCGGCGGGATTGCCGCCTGGATTTCGAGAGTCCCCTCTCGCTCCAGGCGAGCCAAGGGGATCGTCAGCATAGTCGGAAAAGGTAGCCAGATTGCCCGTGCGATGTCAACGCAGAAAGCCCTCTTCCACAGGGGGACTTACCCCGGCTCCGGCACGGCACGGAAAAAGGGGCAGAAGCCTCATCCAGGCACCTCTGCCCCACCCTCCGAACCGGTCGAGTCAGCCGGTCAGACCCAGGATCCCCTGCTCCGAGAAGAAGAACCCGATCTCCCGGAGGGCGTTCTCTTCGGAATCGGATGCGTGGATCGCGTTCCGCTCCTTGTTCTCGGCGAAGAGACTTCGGACCGTTCCCTCCTCGGCCTCCGCCGGGTCCGTGGCCCCGATGACCTCCCTCAGCCTCGTCACTGCGCTCTCGGCCTCCAGTACCATCGGGATACACGCTCCCGAGGTCATGAACCGCACCAGATCGTCGTAGAAGGGCCGCTCCCTGTGGACCGCGTAGAACTCCCCGGCCTGGGCCTGCCGCCACGGCGTCGGGCTTGATAATGGCAAGGGTTCGACTCATCGCCCTCTCTTCTTCTTGTCTGAGCGTTCTCGTGGTGGCTTCAGGTGCCGGACAGCCGGAATGACTCCCGGTTCCCGTCCGGGGTGTTCCTTCCACCGGGGCCGAACAGGAGGTGAAGCGCGGAATCGACTGAGAGGAAGCCTACCAGCTCCCCTCCCCTGACTACGGGAAGCTGGCTTACCCCCTTGTTGACCATCAGGTTCGCCGCTTCGACAAGGCTCTGATCCTCCGAGATGCACATGATGGAGCGGACCATCACTTCCCTCGCCAGTAGAGAGCCCATCTCCTTTCCCCCCTTCGAGCCGGTCAACCGCTCCGGCAGGAGGTATCGAATGGCGTCGCCTGAGGTGATGAGGCCAAGGAACTCCAGCTTCTGACCCACGACAGGGACGGCCCTGATTCCCTGGCGAACCATGAGGCCCACGACCTCGGCCAGGGGCGTGTCGGCGTAGACGCGGTATTGGAGGGGAGTCAAGCCATCGGCCACCAGCAACTGGTCCTGGACTTCCACCTCCATGAAGGCCGAGAACCCGGAAATCTCCGAAGGAGTCTTGCATCCTTTGAGCCGGGCCGCGTGTCGCTTTTCCCTAAGGAACCGGGAGAGAGCCGGTATCGCCTGGAGTTTGAGAGGCGATACTCTCCGAGGAGTGAGGAGGAGGAGCAGGACAGAGGCGGTCCCTCCCTCCCCCTCTCCCCCCATGTCGAACGGTTCTGGAGCCAGGCCCAAGGTGCCCGTGAAGCGGTCCACCTGTTCGCTTCGAGCCGCGGCCAGGATGACCCATTCGTTGACCCTGATCACCTCTCCCCGGGCGCCGGAGAAGAATTCCCCCGCCAGGCGGGGTCCGGCACCCTTGGGCAGCGTGCCGGACGTCTCCAGCCCGTGACAGAGGAGGCCGATGGCCTCCTCCAACGTCTCGGCCTCCAGCGGAACCAGGATTCGGTCCTCGGAGAGGATCTCGGAGAGTCTCATTCTCCCCCGGTGCCCCCATGCCGCATGGGAGCGATACAGTTAGGCCAAGGCATCCCCGATCAGCTCGGCGATGTCAATGGGACGAGCCGCCACCGCGATACCGTTGTCCCGGAACGCCTTCATCTTCTCCTCTGCGGTACCTGCCGAGCCGCTGATAATCGCTCCCGCGTGGCCCATGCGACGTCCAGGCGGAGCGGTCTGCCCCGCGATGAAGCCCACGACCGGTATCTGAAGGTTCTCCCGAACCCAGTCCGCGGCCTCTTGCTCGTCCGTTCCACCGATCTCCCCGATCATGACGATGGCCTCGGTCTCCGCATCGTCCTTGAAGGCGGAGAGGGCATCGATGAAGTTGGTGCCGATGAGGGGGTCTCCACCGATCCCCACACAGGTGGTCTGCCCGATTCCAGCGTTGGTGAGCTGAATCACCGCCTCATAGGTGAGAGTGCCCGAGCGGGAGATCACTCCTACCGGTCCCGGCGTCACGATCTGGGCCGGGAGTATCCCCACCTTTGCTTTGCCGGGGGAGATGATCCCGGGGCAGTTCGGCCCCAGGAGCCTCGCGCCGCGGTCCCGGACGTATTTCAGGGCCCGGGTCATGTCCTGAACCGGGACTCCTTCCGTAATGCAGACGATGAAACCGATCCCAGCCCCCGCGGCCTCGAGAATCGCCCCGGAGGCAAAAGCGGGGGGCACGTAGATGGCCGAAGTGTTGGCCCCGGCCTCCTTGACCGCATCTTCCACCGTGTTGAAGATGGGGACCTTCTTTCCCTGGGGACCCTCGAAGGACTGTCCGCCTTTGCCCGGGGTGACACCGGCCACCACCTGGGTCCCGTATTCCATCATCTGACGGGTGTGAAAGGACCCGTCCCGTCCCGTGATCCCCTGGACCACGAGGCGCGTCGATTCATCTACGAAGATAGCCATCTGAATGGACTCTCTTTTTCTCGTGTTCCGTTGATCAGGCCTGGTTGGCCAGGGCTACGGCCCGTTCGACTACCTCATCCATGGACGTGGCGGCAGACATCCCCGCGCCCTCCAGGATCTTCACCCCCTCCTCCTCGTTGGTCCCCGTCAGGCGGATGACCAGAGGCACAGTGATTTCTATGCGTTTGGTGGCTTCAACGATTCCGTTTGCCACATCGTCGCAGCGCGTTATCCCCCCGAAGATGTTGAAGAGAATCACCCTCACGTTGGGGTCGGAGGTGATGATCTCCAGGGCCGCCACCACCTTGTCGGGGTTGGACGAGCCCCCGATGTCCAGGAAGTTCGCCGGCTCCCCGCCGTAGTACTTCACCAGATCCATCGTGGCCATGGCCAACCCCGCCCCGTTCACGCAGCACCCGACATTCCCGTCGAGCTTGACATAGGAGAGGTCCGCATTCCTGGCTTTCGTCTCCGATTCGGGCTCGGCCGAGAGGTCCCTGAACACGGCGACGTCGGGCTTTCTGAAGAGCTCGTTGTCGTCGACGCTCATCTTCGCATCGATGGCCTTGACCTCCCCCGACGGAGTGGAGATGAGGGGATTGATCTCTGCCATGGAGGCCCCGGCCATCTGGAACGCCGTGTACAGCTGGCCGACGATCTTCGCCGCCTGCTTCACCAGTGAAGGATCGTCGTACAGCGAGTTTGCCAGCCAGTAGGCTTCATGAGGGAGGAGGCCGTATCTGGGATCGATTGTGAGCTTCTTGATGGCACCGGGGTTGGTCTGGGCCACCTCCTCGATGTCCACCCCACCCTCCGAGGAGACCATGAAGGTGACGGATTGAGCCCCCCGATCCACGAGGCAACCCACATACGCCTCGGTGGCGATTTCCTCCGCCGGCGTAATCAGGACCTTCTTCACCTCCAGGCCCTTGATGTCCATACCCAGGATGGCCTCCGCATGTGCTCTGGCTTCATCCGGATCCTTCGCCAGCTTGACTCCGCCTGCCTTTCCCCTCCCTCCGGAATGCACCTGTGCCTTGACCACCACTCGGCCACCCAGGCTCTGGGCAATCCGATGAGCTTCCTCCGGGGTCTCCGCGACTTCTCC
>JASFRP010000116.1:0-8020 GCA_050114895.1 Gemmatimonadota bacterium | reverse complement strand
CAGGACCAGGAGATTGCCGGCCAGGACCAGGACCAGCATGGACCCGACGAAGAGGTTCATGTAGGCGAAGAAGCGGGCGTATCCGTCGTCCTCCGCCATGAACTCGGCGGAGTAGAGGTGGATGAGGAAGCCCACTCCCGTCACCACCAGGATCATCACCACCGAGAGACTGTCCAGGGAAAGGGAGACCTCCGGGCGGAACCCCGCCGCCTCCATCCATCGCCAGAGGACCTGCACGTAGGGCTCGGGACCGGAGCCCGAGGAGGCCCAGGCCACCGATGCGGCCAGGGCAACGGCGAAGGCGGCCCCCACGGAGCCCACACCGGTCCAGGCCACGGCCCCCCGTCCGAGCCTGCCCCCGACGAGGGCCAGGACCAGGAAGCCGGCCAGGGGGAGGGCCGGGACGAGCCAGAGGAGGGAGAGAAGGGTGTCCATCTCAGCCTCCCATCTCGCTGACGGAATCCGCGTCCAGCGTCCCCCGCCGGCGGTGGAGGAGGAGGACCAGGGCCAGACCCACGGCCACTTCGGCCGCGGCCATGGTGAGGATGAAGAGGAACATCACCTGGCCGTCGGCCTGCCCCCACCGGGCCCCCGCCGCCACGAAAGCCAGTCCTGCGGCGTTCAGCATCACCTCGATGGAGATGAGGATGAAGAGGAGGCTCCGCCGCAAGAGGAGGCCGCCGGCCCCCAGCGCGAAGAGGACGGCCGCCAGGAGGAACACGGGGGAAAGGGGGAGACCGTTCACGATCCGTCTTCGCTCCGGACCGGTCCCCTCCGGGCCAGGTGATATGCCGCCACCAGCCCCGCCAACAGGAGGAGGGAGGCCAGCTCCACCCCCACCAGGTAGGCGCCGTAGAGGAGCTCTCCCACCGCCCGGGGCGTCACCGCCACCCCGGCAGCCGGACCCGGCTGGAGGAGGACCCAGAGAAGCTCTCCCAGGAGAAGGGCGGCCAGGATCCCTGGACCCACCCACACGCCCGGCGCCAGGAGCTCGGAGGCCGTTCCCCGGGCCCCGGGGCCCAGGTTCAGGAGCATGACCACGAACACGAAGAGGACCATGATGGCCCCGGCGAAAACGATGGCCTGGAGGGCCGAAGCGAAGGGGGCCCCCAGGAGGAAGAAGATCACGGCGGTGGAGAGGACTGAGACCACGAAGTAGAGGAGGGCGTGGACGGCGTGGGCCCGGGTCAGGGCCAGGGCCGTGGCCACGACGCTCACGGCGGCGGCGAGGTAGAAGAGAACGGTCATGGCAGGAGGCTCCGGATGTCCACGGGGGGGCTCTCTCCCTCCGCATCCCCCTTGTCCTTCCCGCCGATGGCCAGCCCGGCCACACGGTAAAAGTTGTAACCGGGGTACTTCCCGGGCCCGGAGATGGTGAGGTCCTCCTTCTCGTAGACCAGGTTGTTCCGGTCGTGCTCCGCCATCTCGTAGTCCGGGGTGAGCTGGATGGCGTAGGTGGGGCAGGCCTCCTCGCAGAGGCCGCAGAAGATGCATCGAGAGAAGTTGATCCTGAAGAACTCGGGCCGCCGCCGGCCGTCTTCGTCCTCCGTGGCCTGGAGGGCGATGCAGTCCACGGGGCACGCCACCGCGCAGAGGTAGCAGGCCACGCACCGCTCCATTCCGTCCGGGTCCCGGGAGAGGATGATGCGGCCCCGGTATCGGGGCGGCAGGGGCGGCTTCTCCTCGGGATACTCCACCGTGACCTTCCGGCGGAAGAGGTGCTTGAAGATCTCCCAGATGGTCCGGAGAACGCTCAGCACGGCCCTACCCTCCCCTCGCCACGACGATGGCCCCGGTGACCAGGAGGTTCAGGAGGGACATGGGAAGGAGGACCTTCCACCCCCAGGCCATGAGCTGGTCGAAGCGAGGCCGGGGAAGGGCGGCCCGCATGAGGATGAAGAACCCGATGAAGACGGACATCTTCAGGAAGAACCAGACCACCCCAGGGAGCCAGGGCCCCTCCCACCCCCCGAAAAAGAGAACGGTGACGAATGTGGAGATGAGGACGATGCCCAGGTACTCCCCCACGAAGAACATCCCGAACTTCATGCTGGCGTATTCGGAGTGATATCCCGCCACCAGCTCCGCCTCGGCTTCGGGCAGGTCGAAGGGAAGCCGGTGCGTCTCCGCCAGCCCCGCCATGAGGAAGACCACGAAGCCCACGAACTGGGGCACCACGTTCCAGAGGCCCGCCTGGGACTCCACGATCTGCCGCAGGTCGAAGCTCCCGGCCAGGAGCACCACACCCATGAGGGAGAGGCCCATGAAGACCTCGTAGGAGAGGACCTGGGCGGCGGCCCGAAGCCCCCCCAGGAGGGAGTACTTGGAGTTGGAGGCCCACCCACCCAGGACCACGCTGTAGGCCCCCAGGGAGGACATGGCCAGGAAGAAGAGGAGGCCCACGCTCAGGTCCACCACGCCCATCCCCGGGGCCACCGGTACGACGGCGAAGCTCATGAGGACCGTCACCATGACGATTCCCGGCGCCAGGACGAACACCCACCGGTCCGCCTGGGGGGGCACCCAGTCCTCCTTGAAGAAGAGCTTCAGGGCGTCGGCCACGGGCTGCAGGAGCCCGAAAGGCCCCACCCGGTTCGGCCCCACCCGGTCCTGCCACAGGGCCAGGAGGCGCCGCTCCACCCAGATGAGCCCGGCGGCCATGGTGAGAGGCACCCCCAGGACCAGGACCACGTTCAGGAGGTCGTAGAGCCAGGGCCTCATCCCTCGCCTCCCGTCTCTTTCCCACCGGCGTCGCCGGAGTCCGGGAGAACCCGGACCCAGTTGCCCGTCTGCACCAGACCCACTCCGGGGAGGCCGAAGGGGAGGCCCATGCAGCCCCTGATCAGACCCGGCCAGAGTCGGACCGGGAGGGTCTCCCGGACTCCGTCCAGCTCCACGGTGAGGGGGGATCCGCTCCCCACACCCAGCTCCTCGGCGTCCTCGGGGGCCAGGGCCACGTACGGGTCCGGGGCCCGCTGGGCCACCCCCGCCGACAGGACGCTCAGCTCCTCCGACCCGAAGCAGTGATGGAGGGGGACCACTCGCCACTTCCGCCCATCCTCGCCACCTCCATCCTGCCGGTTCCGTGGTTCGAAGGGCCTGGGTACGGATCCCGATTTCCGGAACGCCACGGAGCCGGAGGGCTCCAGCACGCGGACGCCGGCGGGACCGCCCCGCAATGGCCCCCCCACCTCCTCCTGGAACCGGTTCAGCGCCTGGACGGAGTTCCATCCCGGCGACCAGAACTCCGACGCCAGCTTCGGCGGGGGCATCGCCAGGTAGCCCTCCATGGAAAAGGAGAGGGGCGAATCCGGATCCGGCGGGGGGGCGGGCTCGTGGATCTCGGAATGGGCCCGCATGGCGGTCCGTCCGCTGTATCGATGAAGCTCCCGGGGGACCCGGGCGCCGGCGACGCGGAAATCCGGGTCAGGGAATGCGTCCAGGATTGCGGCCAACGCCGGGACGTCACGGGCCAGGGCCTCCTGGACGTCCCGGAGGGTCCGCCACTGGTCCGGTCCCCTGAAGCCTTCCGGTTCCCGATCCAAGGCGTAGCGTCCGGTTCCGACGCCCCCTCCGGCCCCGGCAGCTCGGGCTTCTCCCCTTGCATCGGCCGGTTCCTCCGCGTGGGTCGGCGCAGCCTCCCGGGTGCCCAGGGCCGTGGCTGCGGCGTCCCCCAGCCAGCGCCAGCTCTCCCGGATCTCCCCCTCGTTGGGAACGAAGACCCGGACGAATCGCTGGGCTCGGCCCTCGTGGTTCACCAGGGTCCCGTCGCCCTCGGCGAATGTGGCCGCCGGCAGCACCAGTTCGGCCCGCTCCCCGGTCTCGTGGGCCAGCTGATCCAGGACTACGGTGAGAGGCGCCACACCCAGGAAGCGCTCCACCGCCTCCCGGGGGGCCCGGCGGAAGAGGTCGTTCTCCAGGATCACCACCCCCCCCACGCTCTCCTCCTCCACACCATGGAAGGCCGCCTCCAGAGGCTTCCCCCCCAGGAGGGCCGTTCCCAGGGTGTTGCATTCGGGGAGCACCAGGACGATCCCGGCGTCTTCGTGGGTCGCGGCCAGGGCATCGGCCACGGCCCCGGCGGCGGCCAGGACTTCCCGGGAGCCGGCACCGGTGCCGGAAACCACCAGGGGACGCCGGGCGTCCCGGAGGGCGTCGGCCATCTCCCGGGCCGCCTCCGTCTCCTCGTCCGACAGTCCCTCCACCGCCGGGGCGTCGGGATCCAGGGCCCGGGCCACCGCCCGGCCCATGCGGGCGACGTCCTTCGGGGCCCGCCGCAGGGCGTGACGGGCGATCTCGTCCAGGCGGGCCGGGGCCGCTGTGATGACGAAGAGAGGGCCCTTCCGGTCCTGGACGGCCTCCCGGACGGCGTGGTCGTGCCAGGGCGGCACGGCCCCGTCTTCCCGCACCCCGGCCAGGGGCTGGTTTCGGACGGCCTGCCGCAGGGCCAGCTCCAGCATGGGAGCCGTGTTGGTGGGATCCTCCCCCAGGACCAGGACGGCGTCGGCCTCCTCTACCTCCCCCAGGGAGAGGGAGCGTGCGCCCCCGTCCCGAAGGATCCCCAGGACGGCGTCGGCCAGCTCGGTCTCCCGCCGGCTCTCGCCCCGGTAGAAGGCGTCGGCCCCCACCGCCGCCCGAAGGGCGAAGTTCGCCTCCAGGGAGGCCCGGGGAGACCCGATGCCCAGGACCCGCTCCGGGCCCTTCAGGAGGGCCCCCAGCTTCGCCAGGGCCTCGTCCACCCCCACCTCCACCGCCTTGTCCTCTCCTCCCTTGGGCCGGACCGGATGCCGGACCCGACGCCGGTGGTTCACGAACTCGTAGCCGTACCGGCCTCGATCGCATAGGAAGTACCCGTTCACCTTCTCGTTGAAGCGAGACCGGATCCGCCGGAGGGTGCCGTAGCGTTCCCCGGGGGTGGTATTGCACCCCAGGGAGCAGTGCTGGCAAACGGATGGCGCCGTCCGAAGGTCCCACTTTCGTGTGTAGTGGGCCTTCAGGCTCTTGTCGGTGAAGACCCCTGTGGGGCAGATCTCCACCAGGTTCCCGGAGAACTCGCTATCCAGGGTTCCGTCCTCCACCCGTCCGAAGTAGACGCGGTCGTGGGCGGCGAAGGCCTGAAGGTCCCGGCCCCCGGCGTATTCGTCGTAGAAGCGCACGCACCGGTAGCACTGGATGCACCGGTTCATCTCGTGATTGATGAACGGGCCCAGATCCTGGTTCCGGTAGGTTCGCTTGGGGAAGCGGTACCGGCGGTAGTTGTGCCCCGTCATGACCGTCATGTCCTGCAGGTGGCACTCTCCCCCCTCGTCGCAGACGGGGCAATCGTGGGGGTGGTTCACCATGAGCCACTCGACGACCCGGGCCCGGAAGTCGTAGGCGTCGGGGTCGGTGATGGAGACCCGGGTGCCGTCGGAGGCCGAGGTCATGCAGGCCATGACGAGCCTCCCCTCCTCATCCCCCTCGTCTTCGAACTGCTTCACGGCGCACTGGCGGCAGGCCCCTACGGAACCCAGAGCCGGGTGCCAGCAGAAATAGGGGAGGTCGAACCCCCGGGAGAGGGCTACCTCCAGGACGTTTCGGTTGGAATCCGCGTCATAAACCCGTCCGTCGATCCAGATCTTGCCCATCAGCTCCTCCCGCTCCACCCACGGTGAGCCGGACCACGGCCGCCCATCTCTGGATCCACTCCCACTCCCCACCTCATCGTTCCTCCTCCCACGGGCACCGCCCCTCCTGGATGTGCCGCTGGAAATCGTCTCGGAAATACCGGAGGGCGCTCTGGAGGGGCTCCACCGCCCCCGGGGCCAGAGCGCAGAAGGTGTGGCCGGGCCCCAGGAGGGCGCACTGCCGCTCCAGGAGATCCAGGTCGCCGCTATGTCCCCGCCCCGACTCGATGGCGTCCAGGACCCGGTGGGCCCAGGGGAGGCCTTCCCGGCAGGGGGTGCACCAGCCGCAGGACTCCTGGGCGAAGAAGGCCTCCAGGTTCCGCACCATCCCCACGGGACAGGTCCGGTCGTCCAGGACGATGATGGTCCCGGTCCCCAGGCGGCTCCCGGCGTCGGCCACGTGGTCGAAGTCCATCTTCACGTCCAGGTGCTCCTCCACCAGGAAGTCGGTGGAGGCGCCCCCGGGCAAGACCCCCTTGAAGCGGTACCCGTCCCGCATGCCCCCGGCGTGCTCCTCCAGGAGCTCCCTCAGAGGCGTTCCCATGGGAAGCTCCCAGAGGCCCGGGCGTTTCACCCGCCCGCTGGCACCGTAGAGCTTCGTGCCCCCGTCGTCGGTGTGACTGAGCCCACGGAACCAGTCGGCGCCCCGGTTCAGGATGTGGGGGACGTTGCAGAGGGTCTCCACGTTCTGGACCACCGTGGGCTTGCCGAAGAGGCCCGAGACCTGGGGATAGGGAGGCTTGGCCCGGGGGGTGGCCCGCTTCCCTTCCAGGGCGTTGAGCAGACCCGTCTCCTCCCCGCACATGTACCGCCCCGCCGACACGTGGACGTGCATCTCCAGCTCCCACCCCGACCCAAGGATGTCGGACCCCAGGTAGCCGGCATCGTACGCTTCCGAGATGGCCTTTCGCACCCGCTGTTCGGACGTCCGGTAGGCCCAGCGGAGGAAGATCCAGGCCACGTCGGCCTGGATGGCCCACGCCGAGACGATCATGGCCTCCAGGAGAAGGTGAGGGTCCCCCTCCAGGAGGAGCCGGTCCTTGAACGTTCCCGGCTCCATCTCGTCGGCGTTGCAGATGAGGTACTTGGGGTGGGGGGCGTCATCCCCCATGGGGACGAAGCTCCACTTCATCCCCGTGGGGAAGCCGGCCCCGCCCCGTCCCCGAAGCTTGGAGTCCTCCACCTCCTGGCGGACCACCTCCGGATCCATCTTCCCCACTACCTTCCGCACCGCCTGGTATCCACCCCCCCTTTCGCACTCCTGGAGGGTGGGAGGCACCCGGTCCGGACGGATGCCGGCGGTGAGGGGCTTCGTCTCCCGATCCGCGGCGCTCATTCGTAGTCCTCCAGGATTCCCGGGAGATCGTCGGGAGTCAGGTCCTGGTGAAGATCCTCGTCCACCATGAGGGCCGGAGCGTGGTCGCAGTTCCCCAGACAAGGGATGGGAAGGAGGGTGAAGCGGTCGTCGGCAGTGGTCTCTCCCAGCTCGATACCCAGCTCCCGTGTGAGGCGGTGCCGGAGAGCGTCGTATCCCAGCATCCAGCAGCTCACGCTGTCACACATGAGGATTACATGACGCCCCACGGGCTTCCGGAAGATGAGGTTGTAGAAGGTGGCCACGCTCTCCACCTGGGCTGGGTCCATCTCCAGGTAGCCGGCCACGTCCCGGAGTCCCTCGTCGGTGACCCAGCCCCGATGCCGCTGGACGACCTTCAGGGCCTCGATGCAGGCGGCGTCTTTCCGGGGCATGGCCTCCACTTCCCCTTCCAGCTCCCGGACCTCCTCGGGTCTCAGCACGGCGCGCCTCCCCTCATCGGTCCACGTCCGCCAGGACGAAGTCGATGCTCCCCAGGATGGCCAGGAGGTCCGGCACCATGAGCCCTCGGCTGATGGCGGGGAGCATCTGCATGTGGGGGAAGGAGGGGGCCCGAATGCGGGTCCGGTACGAGTGGTTCCCCCCGTCGCTCACCAGGTAGTAGCCGTTGTTCCCCTTGGTGGCCTCGATGCCCTGAAAGGCCTCTCCGGCGGGAATCACGGGCCCCCAGCTCACCCCCAGGAAGTGGGTGATGAGGGTCTCGATGTCGTGCATGGTCCGGTCTTTCCGGGGGGGCGTGGTGAGGGGATGGTCGGCCTTGTGGTGCCCGGCGGGCATGTTCTCCATGCACTGGCGGATGATGCGGAGGCTCTGACGCATCTCCTCCACCCGGACCAGGGCCCGGTCGTAGCAGTCCCCCCGGTGGGCCGTGGGGATGTCGAACTCGAACTGGTCGTACCCGCTGTAGGGGCGCTTCTTACGGAAATCCCACTCCAGCCCCGTGGCCCGGAGGCCCGGGCCGGTGACGCCCCACTCCACG
>JASFRP010000115.1:0-8020 GCA_050114895.1 Gemmatimonadota bacterium | reverse complement strand
GCGAAAGGCCGCCCACTCAACCCGATCCGGAGATCCCTGCCGGTGGACGAACGAGAGGTGAAAGCCCTGGCCGCAGCCGCGCAGAGAGGCGACGAGGCCGGCTTCAGAACCCTGGTGGTGGGGCTGAGCCGTACCCTCATGGCCCTGGCCTATCGATACGTCGGGGATTGGGAGTGGGCCCGGGATCTGACCCAGGAAACCTGGGTCCGGGTTCACCAGAACCTGGCCCGCTGGGACCCCCAACGCCCCTTCACCGCCTGGCTCTACGCCATCCACCGGAACGGCTGCCGGGACCACCTCCGGAGACCGTGGATCCGGCGGGAAGTGACACCTGGAGATCCGGTCGTCCACGAGCTTCAGGCCCCGGCACCGGGGAATCCGGAGACGGACCTGGAGCAGCGGGAGTTCCGGGAGCGGATCCTGGCGGCGTCGGACGCTCTGAGCCCGGCGCAGAGAGAGGTCTTCCTTCGGGTGGACGTGGAACAGGGGGATCAACAGGAGGTGGCCCGGGCCATGGGGATCCGGTTCGGAACCCTCAGGACCACACTGCACTTCGCCAGGAAGAAGGTGGCGGCAGCACTTCGTGAGACGGAGGCCAACGCATGAGCAAGGACGTGGATTGTCAGGTGTTCGAAGATCAGCTGGACGCCCTGGTGATGGGCACGCTCCCGGAGGAAGGGATGCGACAGCTGCGCTTGCACGCCGAAACCTGCCCGGAGTGCGCCATGCAGGTGAGGGTCCAGGAGCATCTGGTACTCCCATCCCTAGAGGAACTCGAGGCCCGGGTACCCGAAGCCCTGCTGGCCTCCATGTGGTCTCGGGTGGAGGAGAAGGTGAAGGAGGAGGTGGGGGCGGCGGCGGACGGAGCAGCGGCTTCAGCGGACCAGGGGAGATCCTCGGCGGCAGGCTGGGGAGGGGAGAGGCGGGGGGAGATCCGGCCGCGATTCGGTTGGCTCGTCCCTGCGCTCGCCGCCGCCACCCTCATCCTCTTCTTCTCTACCGGATTCCTCTTCCACGAGCTGGGCCGCGTCAGGGACCGGGAAGCGATCCTGGCCCAGCAGGTGGTGGAGCAGCAACGCTGGCTCGCGGAGCTCGATGTGGGGCCCTCCGCCGATCCCGTCGCCAGGACGGCGGCCCTGGCCGGAAGGAACCCCTGGCTTCGGGCCCTTTCCCGCCAGGAGACCATCAGCGTCCAGGGGCTCAGAACGCTCCTGGAGCGGATGCCGAGTGACCGGATGGTCATGAGTCGGGGGCAGCTGGACGCGGCCGTCCGGAGCCGCACCCTCCCCCTTCCCCCTCCACTCCGGGAGGCCCTGCGTGGGCTCGAGGGCCGGGAGGGAGCCCGGGCCCGGGACGTCCTCCGGGCACTGGACGAGATGGAGCTGAGTCCGGACCTGAGGCTTCCCACCACGGATCTGATGCGGCTCCTGAGCTGAAGCGGGGGGAGAGAGACTCCGGCCCGTTTGCGGGGCGGTATCCGAACGAGGCCGTGTCCGACATCTGAAAACGAGAGAGAAGAACCATGCATCGCCTGAATAGACCGAGGGGGCTGAAGGCCCTCGCGCTGATCTTCCCGGCCATCTGGCTCACGGGGTGCGTAGAGTACACGATCGAAACCACGGTGAACCCCGACGGGAGTGGTCTACGCACGGAGCGGATGGAGGCTACCGAGGACCCGGATGTGGGGGTGGTGGCTCCGGAGAGTTTTCTGGAGCTCATGTATGCCGGGGAGGCGTATGGCTGGAGTCACCGGGAGGAGGTGGATGACGATGGGGACACCTACCACGTATTCCAACGCCGCACCGAGGTGGCCGACCTTCCCTCCTGGTCCGGCCTCAGCGACAAGGTCCGGATCTCCGGCGCGGTCAGGGACAAGGCGGGGAACAAGATCGGCTACGTCACCATGGGGGACCTCCGATTCCGGAACGCGGTGCACGTCCGCCGGTCGGCGGATAGCGACGGCAACGCTTCCTTCGTCTTCCGGGAGGTCTTCACCTGGGAGAAGGCGGTGGATGCCGTGGGGGAGCTCTTGATGGAGGACCTGGAAGACGCTCTGGCTGCCACGTATCCAAGGCTCTCTCCCGAGGAACGGGGCCAGATCGTGGGGTTCGCCAGGGCCCGCTTCTGGACGGCTGTGGAGGACGGGCTGTTCAGCGGTGACGGGGATGAAGACGCGCTCCTCGCGGACGCCGCCCATGGGACGGCCGTCCAGGCCGTGAACATCGTCCGAATGGAGTATCCCGGCGAGGATCTCGGGTCCGTGGACCGCCTCCTGAGGGAGGCCCTGGCGGAGAACGACGACCGGTTCGTGACCTTCCTGCAGGAGGAGCTCCCTGGGCTGAACATCGCCCTGAACGCGGGGATCACGTTCAGGCTGAACATGCCCGGGCGGGTCACGGACTCCAACGCCCATCACCGGGACGGCACGACGCTGGTCTGGGAATTCGGACCCGGCGACGCCCTCTCGGCGCCGGTGGAGATCTACGCGGAGTCGGCAGTGGGCGGGGGCCCTCCCACCTGACCCCGCCGCTCCCCGGGCCTGCAGGCTTCCGGACGCCGCCCTACCGGAGGGGGCCGACTGGACGCTGACGTTCCGGCCCCCTCCATCCCCCTGAAACCTCCCGAAGCCCGACCTCGTACAGGGGTTGAGACAGGAACTGACATAACTCGTCTTTCGACATAGGTGCGGGGTGCGGAAGGAAGACCCGGCCGGAGGGAGCCCTGGTGGGAAAGAAAAGGAAACTCAGTCTCGGGACCGTTCACGTCCTCCACGCGCTGGCCCGGGGGTGTGTGTACGGCTTCGACATCATGGAGGAGACGGGCCTCAGCAGCGGGACCATCTACCCGGCCCTGGATCGGCTGGAGAGGCTGGGGTTCGCCCGCTCCGAGTGGGAGGATGCCCGGATCGCGCAGGAGGAGAAGCGTCCTCCTCGGCGCTACTTCCGCATCACGACCGACGGAGCGAGGGAGCTCCAGGCGGCGCTGGAGCGACACCGGTCCCTGGCTCCCGTGGACCTGACGCCCCACCTGCGGCCCCGGAAGGCGTGAAGGCGATGAAGCCCGATACGATCACCGCTGCGGCCTGACCACCATGGTTCCACGCTCCAGCGATTCTCCTGCCCTGCCCTTCCGCCTGCGCCTCTGCCTCTGGCTGGTGCGGGCCGCCTGTGCCATGGCGCCGGGGGGAAGGCGGAAGGAGATGTCGGCCCAGTGGGAGGCGGACCTCATCCATCGGTGGAGGTGGATGGAGGGGCGAGGCCAGGGGATCCTGGCGTGGTCGCTGGGGGCCTTTCGGCACGCCTGGTATCTACTGAAGACGGAATACACCATGGACAGCATCTGGCAGGACGTGAAATACGGTTTCCGCTCCTTGAACCGAAGCCGGGGGATCATGGGCATCGCCATCCTCTCCCTGGCCATCGGGATCGGGGCCAACTCCGCCATCTTCAGTGTAGTAGACGTCTTCATGATCCGGCCCCTCCCGTATCCGGAGTCGGACCGCCTGCACATGGTGTGGGTCAACAATCCGGACCGGGGGTTCGGGGGGGTCGGCTTCACCGCTCCGGATTTCCTGGACCTGAGGGATCAGAGTCAGACGATGGCCCTGGCAGCCACGCAGAATGGGACCTTCAACCTCTCCGGGGAGTTCGAGGCCGAGCGACTCCGGGGGACCTACGTCACGCCGGGGTTCTTCGACGTCCTGGAAGCGCAACCGATGTTGGGGCGGGGGTTTGCGCCCGAGGAGGGAGTGCCGGGGAACGAGCGGGTGGCGGTCATCAGCCACGAGCTCTGGCAGCGGCGGTTCGGGGGAGATCCGGGCATGGTGGGGCGATCCATCACGCTGGACGGCCTCCCCCACACCGTGGTGGGGATCATGCCGCCCCGGTTCTGGTTCCGATTCGTGGACCAGGACGTCTGGGCGCCCCTGGCCTTTTCCGGGGAGGAGACTCGCAACAACTACTACCTGGGGGTCCTGGGGCGGGTGCGGGAGGGATACACCGTCGACCAGGCGTCGACGGAGGCGAACGCCATCATGGGCCGGATCGCTACCGATCACCCTGAGACCAGCGCCGGTCATCGGGCGGTGCTACAGACGCTTCACGAGAACATCTTCAACGAGGGGTTTCGATCCGGTAGCCTCATCTCCACCGTGGCCGTGGCCTTCCTTCTTCTCATCGCCTGCGCCAACGTCGCCAGTCTCCTCCTCACCCACGCCGCCGGCCGAGAGCGGGAAGTGGCTTTGAGGGGTGCCCTCGGGGCCGGGCGGAGCCGCATCGCCCGGCAGTTCCTCACCGAGGCCACCATCGTGGCGGCGGTCGGAGGGGTCCTGGGTGTCGGAGTCGCGTTCCTGGGGATTCGAGGCCTCATCGGCATCATGCCCCCGGACTTCCCCCGGGTCTACGAGATCGGCCTGAGTCCCCGGGTCCTTCTGTACACGGCGGTGGTGACGATGCTGACGGGGGTAATCTTCGGGCTGGCTCCTGCCCTTCATTCCAGCGCCTCGAACCTCACGAGCGCCCTGAAAGAGGGCGGGCGGGGGGGGACGGGGTCCCGCGGCGGACGCCTCAGGAAGGGGCTGGTGGTGGTGGAGATGGCCATGGCGCTGGTTCTCCTGGTCTCGTCGGCCCTCCTGGTGCAGGGGTTCAGAACCCTGCGACTCGGGGACATGGGCATCGACGCTTCCGACGTCCTGGCCATGAGAATCCTCCTGCCCGATACCCAGTACCCGGACACGGCGGCGGTGAACGGGTTCTACCTGGAGCTGGCGTCCCGCCTCCGGGCTCTGCCCGGGGTGGACGAGGTCGGGGGGACCTCGAGCCTTCCGGCCCAGGGGAACAGCGTGACGTCCTACGTGCTGGGAGATCAGGACTGGGAGGACGAGAACCTGAGGCGACTCGTGAGTTATCGGTACGTCCTTCCCGGGTACTTCGAAGCCATGGACATCCCCGTTCTCCGGGGGCGTGGCGTCCGGGAGACTGACCGCCTGGGGAATCTCCGGGTGGCGGTCATCAGCGAGTCCCTGGCCCAGCGCCACTGGCCCGACGGCGACCCCATCGGCCAGCGCATCAACACGGGCCTTTACACCCGGGAGATCGTGGGTGTGGTGGCGGACACCCGTGAGGCGGCCCTGGACGGCGGCGATCCGGATCTGGTCTACTTCAGCGCCCTCCAGACCCGGAGGACCTTCATGGAGTGGGCCGTCGAGGCCAGCGTGCCCCTCGCCACCCTCATGGAACCGGTCCGAGCCCAGGTTCGGGAAATGGACCCCACCATCCCGGCCTACGACGTCATGACCCTGGATGCCCTCATCGACCAGGGCATGGGGGGGAATCTCATCATGGCCAAGATCATGGGGGTCGTGGCCATCATCGCCCTGATCCTGGCCCTGGGGGGGGTCTACGGGGTGATGGGATACTCTGTCTCCCGGCGGAGCCAGGAGATGGGGATCCGCATGTCCCTGGGGGCACAGAGGAGCAACGTCATGGGGATGGTGGTGCGGCAGGGGGCGATTCTGGCCCTGGTGGGGATCGCAGTGGGAATCGGGTTGGCCCTGTTGGTCACCCGGGGCCTCGCCTTCTTCCTCTTCGGGGTCAGCCCCTTCGATCCGATGACGTTCGGAGCGGTGACGGTGATCCTCTTCCTGGCGGGCGTTCTCGCCACTTTCTTCCCCGCCCGGCGGGCCACCCGGGTGGATCCGGTAGTGGCGCTGCGGGTGGAGTGAGGCGCCTCAGGGTGCGCCCGGCTCCAGCCTCAGCGTCGCCACCGATCGTGCCTCCACCCGGGAACGCTCCGTGGGCAGGAGCCACAATCTGCCCTCCCGCCAGAGCTCCAGCTGGTCGAAGGAGTGGGGGTTGTTCGGATATCCGGATTGGCCCCCGGGGAGGATGAACCCTCCGGATCCATCGGGGTCGGCCATGTCCACCACGTGACGCTCGCTGGGCCCGTATGCGCTCCGGAAGGGGGGACGGGCCCCGTTGAAGGGGCCCACGTTCACCGAGTACGGACCTCCCACCCTGGGGATCCCGGAGCGACCGAAACGGAAGAGCCACCCCACCACCGGCACGGTGGCCAGGGGGTGACCCAGGGCGAGCTGGTGGGCTTCACCCCATGGAAGATCGGCGTACTCCGCAGCCGTCCGGGCCGCAGCCTCCGCCAGGCCCGGAGGGAGAGAGATGGATCCCTCCAGTGCCGCTTCTACCACCCGGTCGGGAAAATACCCTCCATCTCCCCCGTAGTACTCCTCCCTGAAGCTGACTCTGAGGGCAGTCCACCAGGTGTGGAAGAGCGTCGCCTCCGTGCTCTCCAGCTTCGCCATCCCGTCCCATGACTCCAGGCGCCGGGCCAGCGTGTCCAGCCCGGCTTCCCGAAAAGCCGCTACGGCGTAGGGGCGGTATCGGTCCACGAACGCGCTCCCGGCGTTCATCTGGATCGCCAGGAGGCTCTCGGCGTCGTGGAGGTCTCGGGCCTCCAGGAGCTCGGTGATCCGCTGCGCCCTGTAGGGGCCGAACCAGTTCCCGTCGGTCACTCGTCTCGCCCTATCGTCCCGACCCTGAGCGTTGTTGGCCGTGACCACGTACCCCCGCTCCGGGGCCAGAACGTGGGGCTTCTCTTCGAAGGGTACCCAGCCCAGCCAGTCGTGCTCGCCGGTCCAGCCGGGTACGGGGAGCTGGGGTGGAACGCCGGAAGCCCGGATGGGGACGTGACCTCCCATCCAGTACCCCCAGGCGCCGGCGGTGTCGGCGAACACCACATTCTGATGGGGATCGTTGAACTCCCGCATGGCCTGGAGGAACTCCTGGACCGTCCTCGCACCCCCCATCCCGATGAGGGCACTGAAGGTCCCTGCCGGGGAGTGAGCCACCCACTGGAAGGCCAGGATCTCATTCCCTGCCCGCTCCTCCACAGGAGTGATGACGGGACCGTGACGGGTGGATCGGACCGTGAGGGTGACGGGATCGCCCCCCCGGACCCGAATGAGCTCCTCCCGTGTCTGGAAGGGAGCCCAACCGTCGGGGGTGAGATACTCCTCCGGGTCGTCGGGGTTGACGCGCTCGATGAAGAAGTCCGAGTCGTCCACCATGGCGTTGGTGAAGCCCCAGGCCACGGCCTTCGAGTGCCCCGCCACCACCCCCGGCGCGCCCGGGAGACTCATCCCCACCACCTCATAGCCCGGGGCGTGGAGTCCTACCAGGAACCAGATGTTCGGCGCGTCCAGGGAGAGGTGCATGTCGTTGGCCAGGAGGGGCTTCCCGGAACGGGAGCGCTCCCCTCCCACGACCCAGGAGTTGGAGGCCCGGACCATGCTCCCCAGCTCCAGGACCCGGGCCACCTCCTCGGCCAGGCCGGCCCGGGCCAGGAGTCCGGTGGGGGTGGGAGGGGGGAGGGGGGCCGGCGGGCCCGAGTCGGCCGGTCCCGCCACCGGCGCTTCCGGCCATCCGTCCAGGATGGTCACCCCCCAGTCGGGATAGGACGGCATCAGGGGCCCCAGGGCCGAGTCCCCCAGGATCTCACGTGCCGCCGCCAGGTTGAGCCCCGTCTGATAGTCGGAGAGATCCCAGGCCATGGTCTTCTCCATCCCCTGGATGAGGACGGGTGTCCAGGGCTCAGGCCGGATGCGGAGGAGGACGAACTCGGGAGGAAGGGGGCCTTGCCACCCGCTGATGGCGGCGTTGACTCCCTTCGAGTAGCGGTCCAGCAGGCCGTGCATGGGGGATTCGGGGGGTGGGGCGCCCGCCTCCGCGGCCTCCGCCATGCCGATGGTTCGGAGGAAGCGATCCGTCTCCACAGTCGCTTCCCCGAAGACCTCGCTCAACCTCCCTTGCTGGACTCTCCGGAACATCTCCATCTGCCAGAGGCGATGGGTGGCGTGGACGTACCCCTGGGCCAGGAAGAGGTCGTCCAGGGAAGATGCGAAGATGTGGGGAACCCCCATGGAGTCGTAGAGAATCTCCACGGGCTGGCCCAGCTCCTCCAGGACGAGGGTCTCGGACCGGATCTCGGGACCGGCACGGAGGCGGTG
>JASFRP010000114.1:0-8031 GCA_050114895.1 Gemmatimonadota bacterium | reverse complement strand
CGCTTCCGGAGGGAGGGCGAACGCATCGTCCTGGACACCGATCTCCCGCAGCTAGCCAAGCTGAAGCCGGCCTTTCGTGCAGGAGGCACGGTCACCGCCGGGAATTCCAGCGGGATCAACGACGGGGCGGCGGCCCTCCTCCTCATGACGCGGGAGAAGGCTGCGGAGCTGGGAATGAAGCCCATGGCTCGGTGGTTGGGATCGGCGGTTGCGGGGGTGGACCCGGGGGTCATGGGATACGGCCCCGTGCCGGCTACCCGGAAGCTCCTGGGGCGCCTAGGACTCACCCTGAACGATATTGGCCTGGTGGAGCTGAACGAAGCCTTCGCGGCGCAGGCCCTGGGGGTGATGCGAATCCTCGGGCTGGACCCGGGGATCAGCAACGTGAACGGGGGCGCCATCGCCCTGGGGCACCCCACGGGCTGCTCCGGAGCCCGAATCCTGGTCACCCTCCTCCACGAGATGAGGCGGAGAGCCCCGGACGCTCCCCGACCTTTCTACGGACTGGCGACCCTTTGCGTGGGAGTGGGGATGGGGGTTTCCACCGTGGTGGAATGGGTGGGCGAATGAGCCCCGAAAGAACCTCGACCGACTGGAAGGATTCTGGAGGAATACCATGACGCAGGCCATCGTCCGCCCTCTCTCCGATGTTCGGGTGATCGGGTTGGAGCAGTACATGGCGGGACCCTACTGCACGATGCTCCTGGCAGATGCCGGGGCCGAGGTCATCAAGATCGAGCGGCCCGGGAAGGGTGATCCCCGGAGGGGAATCCCTCCCTTCGCCAGGAAGGATGACCGGAAGAAGGCCGCTGGATACATGGCGTATAACCGGAACAAGAAGAGCCTGGCGCTCAATGTGGCCGTTCCGGAGGGCCAGGAGATCCTGCGGCGGCTCGCCGCCATTTCCGACGTGGTGGTGGAGAACTTGCGTCCCGGGGCCATGGACAAGATCGGAGTGGGGTACGAGGCATTGAAGACTTCGAACCCGGGAATCATCTACGCCATGATCTCGGGGTTCGGGCGTCTGCCCGGCTATGAGAGCGCCTACGCCCAGCGCCCGGCTTTCGACATCGTGGCAGAGGCCATGAGCGGTGTGATGGACCTCATTGGGTTCGAGGATCGTCCTCCCACCTTCACCCTGTACGGCCTCGCGGACGTCTACTCCGGGATGGTGGCAGCGTACGGGATCCTCCAGGCCCTCCTCATGCGGGAGCGCACGGGGGAAGGGCAGCTGGTGGACGTCTCCCTTCTGGACAACATGCTGGCGTTGAATGAGCGGATGGTGGCGCTGTACTCGGTCTCGGGAAAGGAGCCGAAGCGAGGCAGGCCGGAGCACCTCTGGCCCCGAGGGGCCTTCAAGTGCGCGGACGGATACGTGGCCCTCAACGTGCCCGACGACGGGATCTGGGCCCGGCTGGCCACCGCCATTGGCAGGCCGGACCTGGTGGAGGATCCGCGGTCCGCGGAAGGCACCGCCCGGGCAGCGAACGCGGCCTTTCTCCAACCCATTCTGGAAGAATGGACCGCCGAGAAAACCCGTGCGGAGGTGGTAGATCTCCTCAACGAGGCCGGGATGCCCACCGGGCCCGTCTATACCGCGAGAGACGTGTTCGAGGACGACCATTTCACGGTGCGGGGCATGCTGGCGGAGGTCCACGACCCGGAGGTCGGACCGTACACCTTCGCCAGGACCCCCCCCCACCTGTCCGCGGCTCCGGAGATCCCCCTCCATCCGGCCCCCGGCCTGGGAGCCCACACCCGGGAGATTCTGGAGGGCACCCTGGGATACTCCAGCTCCCAGGTGGAGGCCCTGGCGGAGGGAGGAGTGGTGCAGGTAGCGGGGTAGCGCCCCCAAGCTCCTCCTCTCTCCGGGGAACCGATCTCCGTCCCCGACCCGCACGGCCCCGGGGCGCGTCTCCCCGGTGGGCGCTCCCGCAACACTCTCGCCAGGGCCCGGCGGATCTCCTATCGTTGAGGTTGTCGAAGGCCAGGAGCCGACGATGGCCGGAACCTGGTGGTACCCGGTGTCCGGGCTTCCTGCACACCACCTCCGTCTCCGGAGAAATGGACGGAGTGGTTCCTCCTGGGAAGGTGGAGGCATCTCCCTTGACGGATCGGATCCGATAAGATGCGGGTTCTGGCTCTCGCCACGTCCTATCCCAAAGGCCCCGAAGACTCCACGGCACCCTTCGTCCGGAGCATCTCCCGGGGGCTGGCAGGCCACGGGGCTGAGGTGGATGTTCTCCTTCCCCATCATCCCGACCTCTCCTGGAACGGCGCGGACCCACCCATCCGGATTCACACCTTCCGATACCTCCCGGGGGAGTCGCCGGGGCATCATCTCTGGGGGTACGCCGGGGCCCTCAAGGCCGACGTCTCGGTCCGGGGCGCCGCGTGGGGCATGGCCCCCCTCGCTCTGGCCGCCACGCTCGTCCGCCTCGCAAGCCTCGCCCGGTCCCTCCGACCCGATGTGATCCACGCGCACTGGTTGCTCCCCAGCGGGCCACCGGCCGTCATGGTGGGCCGGCACCTCGGAATCCCGGTGGTGACGAGCCTTCACGGCTCCGGTGCCTTCCTTGCGGAATCCAGGGGCGTTCTGGGCAAGGCCGCTGGATATGCGTTGGTGGGGAGCGCCGCGGTCACGGCTTGCAGCGGCGACCTCTCTCTCCGGGCCCAGAGGCTCGGGGCCCGGCCGGCTCAGTGCGTCGTGATTCCCTATGGGGTGGATCCGGATGGGTTCCGGCCCCTCGATACCCACGCACGGCGCGAGCTCCGGGACCGTCTGGGAATCCCCTCCGGCGCGATCCTGATCCTGGCCGTGGGGCGTCTGGTGGAGAAAAAGGGATTTCGGTACCTGCAGGAAGCGTTCGGGAGAGCGTTCCCGGGGCTCGGGAGGGGCGGCTCGGACTCCAGGGGTGCCCGGGAGGATCCCGGACCTGCCCAGGGCCTGGAGGCCTCGACGCCTCTCCTGTGGATCGCAGGCTCCGGGGACCTGGAGGCCGACCTGGAGGCACGGTCCGGCGAGCTCGGCCTGGGGGAGAGATTTCGCCTTCTGGGGAACGTGAACCGGGCTGAGGTACGAGAGCTGTACCAGGCCGCCGACATCCTGGCCGTTCCCTCGGTCCGGGATTCTGCCGGTAACGTGGACGGCCTCCCCAACGTTCTCATGGAGGGGCTGGCGTCCGGAATGGCCGTGGTGGCGAGCCGTGTCGCCGGGATTCCGGACGTCCTGGTGGACGGGGAGAACGGGCTCCTGGTAGCCGAAAAGGACCCCGCGGCCCTGGCCGAGGCCCTGCGGCGGCTCGCCGCAGACCGGGAGCTCCGTGGGAGGTTGGGAGATGGAGCCCGCGCGTTGGTCCAGGAACGCCTGAGCTGGGAAGTGGTGTCGCATCGATATTTCAAGGTCCTGGCGGGCGCCGCGAGGGAGGAGCCGTGACGGAAGACCCAACCGCCCTACCACGCCCGAAAGTCCTCTTCGTTCTGGGAAAGGGCCGAAGTGGAAGCACGCTCCTGGACATCAGCCTGGGAGCGTCGGAGGGATTCTTCTCCCTGGGCGAGGTCTGGTGGGCCTGGGGAGACCAGGATCAGCTGGACCAGAAGGAGTGTGGTTGCGGCCGGCGGGTGGGGAAATGCCCGGTCTGGAGAGAGGCGCTGGAGCTGGCCCGGGCCCTATGGGCTCAGGAATATGGTCCACCGCCGACTCTTTCCCAGGTGTCTGGCTGGCAGAAAGAGGTCGCTCGATGGTCCCAGCTCCCCAGGGCCCTGCTCCTGCGGCCCCAGACCCTCTACAGCTGGCGGCCCATGCAAGCCTGGGCCAAGTATTCCGGGGTCCTCTACCGCGCCCTGGCGGATGTGACCGGAGCCGAGGTCCTGGTGGACTCCTCGAAATGGATGGGCAACCCCGGACCCCTGGGGTTGGTCCCGGGGATCCAGGGTTGGGTCCTGCACCTGGTGCGCGATCCCCGGGCGGTGGCGTTCTCCTGGTCGCGGCAGAAGGAATGGCTCCCGGGCGAAAAGTCCATGCCTCGTTTCGGGGCGCTCCACAGCTCCCTGAGCTGGGTCGCCCGAAACCTCCTGGCGGAGCACGTTGCGGCCCGAAGAGGGGGACGCGAGCTGAGAGTGCGGTATGAAGACTTCGTCTCGCGACCTGCAGCGGTTCTGGACACCGTGTTCCGATCCCTCGGCGTCTCTCCCGGCGCCACCCCCCTGAAGGGGGAACGCACCCTCGTTCTCCCCGAGAATCACACGGCCATGGGCAACGCGAGCCGGTTCAAGGTCGGGGAGGTGGAGCTGAGGCCTGACACCGAATGGGAGCGTGCTCAGAGCCCTCGCACTCGACGACTGGTCACGCTCCTCACCTTCCCTCTCCTCCGGCGGTACGGTTACGCCTCCTCCTCCGCCGGGCGTGCCCCCGGCGGGGCCGGTGGATAAGGGCACGCTCCGTGGCTCACCCCCGGAACGATCCCGCGCCCGGTCCGGCGAGGACCGCGGACGGACAAGGATCAACCAGGCACGATGGAAAGCGCGGGTCAACTCTTGACCCCCTTCCCTCGGGCCTCTCCCGTGCCCTCCTGCGTGGGGGTGCCGTCGCCCTCCTGATCCAGGGCGGCGGACAGCTCCTCAGGTACCTCTGGCAGCTGGGTTTCGCCCGGTGGATGGGTGTGGAGGAATACGGGTCCTTCTCCTTCGCTTTCGGCTGGATCCAGGTCCTGGCGATCCTCTGTGCGCTGGGGCTTACCACCGGGACCCTCCGATTCATACCGGAATACCTCTCCAACCGGGAGTGGGATCTTCTCCGGGGGATGGTCCGCCGGAGCTCCCAGGTCACCCTCGCCGCCGGGGTGGGGATCGCCCTCCTGGGCACCCTCGTTCTTCTCGTTCTCCCCGTGGGGGAGGGGCGAAGGCAGACTCTCCTCTTGGGTATGTGGCTGGTCCCTCTCCTGGGGTTGGGGAACTTGAAGCTGGAGATCACACGCGCCACCCGGGAAGTGGGGCGCGCCTATTTCCCCATGAGAATCGTCCTCCCGGCCATGGCGGGGCTCCTGGGCTTCCTCGCCCAGTCAGGGCCCCGGTCCCTCTCCGCGGCTCAGGGCCTCTATGCCCTTTCCGGCGCCTTGATTCTGACCCTTCTCCTCCAGGAGATCCTTTTGCGTCAGGCGCTTCCGGTGGACGGCCGCCGGGCTCGACCGGAGTTCCGCACACGTTTCTGGCTCTCGGAGTCCTTTCCACTCCTCCTCATCGCAGGTTTTGTCATCCTCCTGAACCAGACGGACATCCTCATGGTGGGCGCCCTGACGGGGGACCAGGAGGTGGGTCTGTACGCCGGCGCCGCCGTGACGGCACGCTGGGTGAGCTTCATGCTCCTATCGGCCAACGCGGTGGCGGCTCCCATGATCGCCGGCCTCCACGCCCAGGGCGACGGCCCCGGCCTCCAGGCCCTGGTCACCCGGGTCGCCCGTTGGACCTTCTGGCCCTCCCTGGTGCTGGCGGTCGGGTTCATCCTGGGAGCGGGACCGATCCTGCGCCTCTTCGGGGGGGAGTTCGCGGTGGCGAGGTGGGCTCTGGTGATTCTTGTGCTGGGTCAGCTGGTGAACGCCAGCATGGGCCCCGTGGGACACCTCATGAACCTCACAGGGCACGGGCGAGACAGCGCCAGGGTGTACGGGACGGCTGCCGTGGTGAACATCGTCCTGAACCTCCTCCTCATTCCCCCCCTGGGAATGGAGGGCGCTGCCCTCGCCACCGCCACCTCCGTCGCCCTCTGGAACGCCTGGCTCTTCGTGCTGGTCCGCCGGAAGGTTGGAATCCACTCCTTCTTTCTCTGGGGGTCCGCATGACTCCCTCAGAGGTCTCCCGCAACGGCACCGAAGCCTCCCGGCGCATGAAGGGCCGGGTTCGAGAACGGGGCAGGGAGGTCCTCCGGTCCGTGTATCTTCTCCCACGGCTCCCCCTCGCCCACCTGGGCCTGTGTTCTCTTCCCTCCTTCGTGGTCATCGGCGCCCAGAAGGCGGGAACGACATCCCTCTTCCGGTACCTTGGGCGGCACCCGGACGTCTCTCCACCGCGCTTGAAGGAGATCCACTTCTTCGACCTGCATTGGGACAGGGGCATCTCCTGGTACAGGGCCCATTTCCCCCTGCGCCTGCCGCGTGTGCCGACCTTTACCGGGGAGGCTTCCCCGTACTACCTCTTCCACCCCAGGGTCCCGGAGCGGATGTCCGGGGTCCTCCCCGGAGCGAAGATCCTGGTTCTCCTCAGAAACCCGGTGGACCGGGCCATCTCTCACTACCACTGGGAGGTCAGCTACGGCAACGAGACGCTCTCCTTCAGGAATGCCGTGGCCCGGGAAGCCGAGCTCGTCCCGCGTGAAACGGCCAGACTCCTGGAGGAGGACGGATACCGGAGCTTCCTGCATCAGCACCTCTCCTACCTGTCCAGGGGCCGGTACGCGGAACAGTTGGGACGATGGCTGGAGCATTTCCCCAGAAACCGGATTCTGGTCCTCCTGGCAGAGGAGCTCTTCGCCAACCCCGGAGACACGATGGCCAGGGTGCAGGCCTTTCTGGGGCTTCCGGAGATGGAGGCCCGCGATTACCCGGTCCACCGGGGGGGGAGCTACGGGGGGGAGGCCGACATGAGGAGGGAGGAACTCAGAGAATACTTCAGGCCACACAACGAGAAACTCCGAGACATGCTGGACATCGACCTGACGGATTGGGGATGAGGGAATGAGCTCGAGTCCCGACACCACCGGTGTCTCCCTGGTCCTGGGCCATCTCCTGGACCTGGGTACGGTGGCCCTGCTCCTGGTGGTGGGCCTCGGCCTCGGTCTCGCAATCCTGGGGCGTTCCCGGCTGCGGGCAAGAGACCCCCTCGCAAGCATCTCCTTCGGCACCGCCCTGGGGCTGGCGGTTCTGGCCAACGGCTTCCTCGCTCTGGGCGCCCTGGGGCTGCTCCGTCCCTGGTCCATGGGCACCGCGATGGTGGTGGCAGGCCTGGTTGGGAGAAAGGAGCTCATGGGGGTCCCTTCCCTTCTGGGCCAGGTTCCCCGGTTCATGCGGCAGCGGGGGGGCTGGAGCGCATCCCTGGCGTGGGGTCTGATGGTCTTCGGAGGCGTATGTGTCTTCCTCCTGGTCCTGGGAGACGCGCCACCGGTGGATTGGGACAGTCTCATGTACCACCTCCCCATCCCGGCCCGATTCCTGGAGGAGGGGAAGATCTTCCTCCCCCCCGACAACCTCCACGTTTCCTTCGTGGGCCTCCTCCACATGCTCTACCTCCCCCTCCTTGCGGCGGGAAGGACGGCAGGACCGGCTCTTCTCAACGGAGCCCTGGCCGCTCTCATGGGGCTGGCCCTCTTCTCTCTGGGAAGCCGGCTCCCCAGGGGGGGCAGCGGGGAGGGCGGCGATGCGGGAAGCCTCGCCCTGGGAGCGGTGTGGGGAACCACCACCCTCCTCCTGGTGGCCGTCACTCCCCGGACCGATGTCAGCCTGGCCCTGTATCTCCTCCTGGCCCACTACGCATTCCTTCTGGCCCTGGAGGAAGAACGCGGGTTGGCGTGGGCGGGGCTGGCCGCCCTCCTGGTGGGGCTCGCCGCAGGGATCAAGTTCAACGGCCTGGCCTACGGAGCGGGACTGGCGCCTCTGGCCCTCTGGGTCGCCTGGAGGCGGGGCGGCATAGACGGGGCCGATGGAGGCCCCGGGAGCACCCGCGCACGAATCCGGGGCGCAGCTTCGGCATCCCTCATCATGGCCGCCCTCGGCGGTGTCGCTCTGGCCCCCTGGTTGGTGAAGAACTGGGTCCTCCTGGGATCCCCCCTCTATCCCTACTTTTCCCACCGGATGGTGGAGCCATGGCTGCAGGCGCTCTACCAGGCCAATCCCGCCGCGCCGGCCCCGGATGTCACGCTCTCCCAGTCTTTGAGGGGGGTCCGGGCCCCGGTGAGTCTGTGGGGTGTATTCTTCGCACCGGGAGACCTCACCGCCGAGGGAGAAGGGGCCTTCTACTTCACCAACCGGCTCCTTCTCCTCC
>JASFRP010000113.1:0-8042 GCA_050114895.1 Gemmatimonadota bacterium | reverse complement strand
CCTATGTCCAGGGAGGAACGCTTGGCCCCGCGTCGCTGGTGGCGTCCCTCCCGGCTTTCCTCATGACCTTCAACCTCCTCCTCCTGAACGAGTTCCCTGACGAGGAGGCGGACCGACAAGGAGGAAGGAAGAATCTGGTCCTGATGTTCGGGCGGCCCCGTGCGGCCCTGATCTACGCGATGGCGGCCCTCCTGGTTCCGGTGTGGATCCTGGGGGCTGCCTTCCTCGGCGCGTTGCCCCCGTGGGCCATCCTGGGAGCCCTCCCGTCCGTCCTCCTGGCCGGGCCGCTCCGGTGGGCGTTCGGGAACACCGCCGAGGAGGTCCCCATTCCGGCGATGGGAGCCAACGTGATCTGGAACCTGGCGACGAACACCCTCCTGGGGATCGGACTGTTCCTGGCGGCCCTCCTCTAGCGTCCCGACTCGAGCCACCCGGCGGGGCTCGGACCCCCGACGGGGAACTCGTCCCCGGGGAACTCGGGGTACATTACCTCCCCCTCGAACCCCAACTCCCGAAGGAGCGCTTCCCCTCCGGACAAGATCGAGAGCTGGTAGGGAGGGGTGTGCAGCGCCACGGTCTTCGGGGTGAAGTGCTCCAGGAACACCTCCAGGTAGTCTCTCGCCGCCTCCACGCCTTCGTCCGGGATGGGAAGGAACGCCACGTCCAGGCCGGGTCCCTGCTCCGGAGACCGTTCCCGGAGAAAGGCCAGCTCCCGACGGTAATTCTCGAGATCGTCCGCGCCGAATCCCTGGTAGAAGACCCGGAGGCCATCCACCTTCATGAGATAACCCAGGGTGCTCATTTGCACCATGGGGGATACCGTGAGGAACTCGATCCCTCCCGCCTGGGTCTCCTGGTGGGGTTCCAGGAACATGGCCCGATCGGACCCCCGAAACTCGTCCCCGGCGTTGTGGACGTAGGTGACGCTGTGAAGCGAGTCCGCCACCTCATGGATGTACGCGGGTTCGTCCACGTATCCGTGGTAGGCGCTGTAGAAGACCACCACGTCCTCCCCGCCGATCTCGGCCGGGGAAAGGAAGCCGTTGGCCAGCCCCGGCTCCGTGGGCCGGGTCACCCCGAACTCCTCGGGGTCGAAGACGACGAGGTGGTCCGCCGTCTTCATGGCGAGCCCACGGTGGGCCAGGTACCACACCACGGCCTGTCCCGTCTCGACGCGCCCGTCCAGCCACGGTGAGGGGTGGTTCCGGATGGGGTCTTCGGGCTCCATCTCTCCCCCTCGCGCCAGGAGGAGGTCTCCGACGCGGCGGTGCCCGTACCGGGAGGCGTAGTAGAGGGGGGTACGCCCCGCGCTGTCCTCGACTTCCGGCGGTACCCCCGCATCCAGGAGGGCCCGGACGATCTCCAGGTGGCCGTAGAGGGCGCCGATGTGGAGGAGGCTCATCCCACCGTCCTCACTCACGAAATCCGTTCGGGCACCGGCCCGGAGAAGGGCCTCCACCACCGGGGAGTGTCCGCGCTCCAGGGCCCACCGAAGGGGTGGGTTGCCCCGGTCATCCACGCGGTTCGGATCGGCCCCGGCGGCCAGGAGGAGTTGGACGATGTCGAGGTGCCCGCTTCCGGCGGCATGCTCCAGCACTGCGCCTCCGGTGGGCCCCGGGGCGTCAGGATCCGCGCCCAACTCCAGGAGAAGCCGCACCATGTCCACGTTCCCGAAGGTCGAAGCCAGGAGAAGGCGAGGCCGGCCGAAGAGGACTGCACCGGGATCGAATGGCGCTCCTCTGGAGAGGAGGAATCCGGTGAGGTCGGTCCCTGCCTGACAGTCCTGCATGAAGGCCATGTCCACCGGGTTCATCCCCCGGGGTCCCGGCCGCTCCAGTACGGTGGGGTCCTGGGTCAGGAGAGTATCGATCCGGGCCCGGTCTCCTGAGGCCAGGGCCTGAAAGATGTCCTGAGACCGGGTCGGGGAGGGAACGAGGAGACCGGCGGAAAGGGCGAGGATCGCCGAGAGGCCTCTTCGGACGGCCAACGGTCGCGCGATGGCGAAGGCAATGGGGCCGGGCATGTCTTCCCCCTGGAGGGGATGGGCTGGTGGGTTGCTTCCTCGACCCTCTTGGATGCGAGCGCCCGGTGGAAGGTTGGCGGCGGCTAAGCGTCGAGCTCCTCCAGGGCCTCCTGAGCAGCCTCCGCCACCTCGGGGTTGGGGTCCTGGGTCAGGGCTTCCAGGACGGGACGGGCGTCGGGGTGCCCGATCTTCCCCAGCAGATCTGCCGTGTCGCCCCTCCGGCTGGGATCCTCCGCCAGGGGCCCTTCCCCCTCCAGGCCGGCCTTGAGCACGGGCACCAGGCCATCCATGCATTCCCGGTCCGCCGCCAGGGCTTCCTCAGCCACCAGGAAGAGGTTCATTCGCTGTTCCAGGATGCTCCTGGCCCAGAGGTATGCGAAGGCATCGAGTCCGTGCCCCTCCCAGATTTGCCCCGCGGCGTCGGAGAACCTGCCGGATTCCACCAGGGCTTGGAAGACGACCCTGTCTCCGTCCGGGCCCTGCTGGGCCAGGATCCGAAGGGCCAACTCCTGCGCCGGGACGACCCCCACCATGATCAGCTCGTCGTTCACCACCGTGGTGGGCACGGCTCGCACGCCGTACTGGGCGGCGAACTCCGTCTCCTGTGTGGCATCCACGATCTCCACCGCGATCTTCGGGCTGGCCAGCGTGAGCGTCGCCACGGCCCGGATCTGGTGGGGACAGGCCGTGCAGCCGGGGGCGATGAAAAGGAGGATGTCCGTGTCTTTCTCCAGCTTTTCCAGGGGGCCCGACAGGGCCTCGACCTCGGCGGGATTCGTCAGGGCTTCCAGGGCATCGAAATCGAGAATGGGCTCGCTCATGTTCCTTGCGTGGGCTGTACGTCGGCGTCGGACTCACCTTCCGGGAATCTCTCCCCGGAGAAGGTACCGGGTATGGGTGCCGGTGTGTAGGGCCAAGGCCTTCGTGGTACGAGACCCAGGCCCTCACCCGGGGCACCCCGGAAGCCCGGGAGTTTGACCACATCCGGGCCGCCCTCCACTTTCGCGGGAGAAGGCACCACCCCTCCCCACCCCGGAGACTCCGCATGGCCACCGATCCGTCCGTTCCGGAAAGAGGCAGACAAATGAATCGCCGGGAGGCCATCCGCCTGGGGGCCGGCGCAACAGCCCTGGGAGCCATGGGTCCTCTCCTGGGACTGCCCCTCCTGGACGGGTGCAGTCCAACCGCCCAGGGCCCGCCGAATATCCTCTTCATCTTCTCCGACGATCACGCCTGCCAGGCCATCTCCGCCTACGGCTCCGTCATCAACCGGACGCCCAACATCGATCGCATCGCACGGGAGGGAGCACTCTTCGAGAATTCCTTCTGCAGCAACGCCATCTGTGCCCCCAGCAGGGCCGTGGTCCTGACGGGGAAGTTCAGCCACGTGAATGGGAAGATCGACAACCGTGCGGATCCCTTCGACACGTCCCAGCCCACCTTCAACAAGGCTCTTCAGGCGGCCGGGTACCAGACGGCGATGATCGGGAAGTGGCACCTGCGAAACGACCCTGAGGGGTTCGACTTCTGGACGATCCTTCCGGGGCAGGGGAACTACTACAACCCGGACTTCCGGACGCCGGCCCATCTCGCCTCGGGGGCGGAGGTCGAGTCTGCCGGAGCCGGCCCGGCAGGCACCGCCGAAGACTCCGGGCAGAGCCCCGCGTCGGAGGTGGTCACGGAGCGAATCGAGGGGTACGTCACCGACATCATCACGGACCTGGCCCTGGATTGGCTCGGGAAGGGGAGGGACCCGGAGAGACCCTTCCTCCTCATGTGCCAACACAAGGCCCCACACCGGAACTGGATGCCGGGGCCGGAACACCTCCGGGATCTCGAGGGAGAGGAGATCCCCGTGCCCGAGACCCTCTTCGACGACTACTCCGGTCGGGCCAGCCCCGCTTCGAACCAGGAGATGACCATCGCCCGACACGCACTCCCCGCCTACGACCTGAAGATCACCCCCCCGGATCCGGAGAATGAGTCGGACGTGAACAATTGGAGCTTCGTTTACGACCGCTTGACCCCGGAGCAGAAAGCGGCCTGGGACGCGGTGTACGAACCACGAAACGAGGCGTTCCGCGAGGCGGACCCGCAGGGGGAGGAACGGGTCCGCTACTACTACCAGCGGTACATCAAGGATTACCTCCGCTGCATCGCCTCCGTGGACGATTCCGTGGGCCGGATCCTGGAGTACCTGGACGAGGCCGGGTTGGCGGAGAACACGCTGGTCATCTACTCCTCGGACCAGGGGTTCTTCCTCGGGGAGCACGGTTGGTTCGACAAGCGGTGGATGTACGAGGAGTCCCTGCGGATGCCCTTCCTGGCACGCTGGCCGGCCCGGATTCGGCCGGGAACCCGTACAGGGGAAATGATCCAGAACATCGACTACGCACCCACCTTCCTGGAGGCCGCGGGCCTCCCGGTCCCGGAAGACATTCAGGGGGAGAGTCTGGTTCCCCTCATGGAGGGCCGCCGTCCCGGGGATTGGCGCCAGAGCATCTACTATCACTACTACGAGTTTCCCGCCGTGCACATGGTGGCGAAGCACTATGG
Source organism: Gemmatimonadota bacterium (assembly GCA_050114895.1). GTDB lineage: Bacteria > Gemmatimonadota > Gemmatimonadetes > Longimicrobiales > Gaopeijiaceae > JASFRP01. Next base: position 3,463 of record JASFRP010000113.1, on the reverse strand, counting down.
GGTCCGGACGGACCGGTACAAGCTGATCCACTATTACGAAACCGACGAGTGGGAGTGCTTCGACCTCGAAGCCGACCCACACGAGTTGCGGTCCGTCTACGGCGACCCGGGCTACGCCGACGTGGTAGCCGGGCTGAAGGAGGAGCTCGCCCGGCTTCAGGCCCTGTACCGGGACACGGATGCGGAGGCGATGGACTGACCTGCGGGACGGAGCGGGCAACCTGTGCCCGCCCCCTCGCCTATTCGGACCGAAGGGTCTCCAGCGGATCCGTCCGCCCCGCCCGCCTGGCCGGCAACCAGCTGGCCAGGGCAGCCGCCAGCAGGAGCACCGACACCGACGTCGCCAGCGTGGCGGGATCCGTGGGCTCCAGGTTGTACAGCCGGCTCTCCAGGAAGCGGCCTGTGGCCCAGGCTCCGGCCAGGCCCAGGAGCGAGCCCACCACGGCCAGCCCGATCCCCCGGGTCACGATTCGCCGCACCACACTCCCCCGTCCGGCCCCCAGCGCCAGACGGATTCCCAGCTCCCGCCGCTGCTGGCCCACCGCGTACAGGAGGGTTCCGTAGAGCCCGGCGGCGGCCAGGATGAGGGCCACGATCCCGAAAGCGCCGAAAAGAACCGAATCGAACCGCCGGCCCGCGGTGGATCGCTCCACCCACTCGTCCATGGACCGGATGGTGGGTACGGGCATGTCGGGAACCGCCTGCCAGACGGCCTCCCTGAGGGTCCGGGCCCAGTTGGCCGGGGGCTCACTCCGGATACGGACGGCCATATGGGCCATGGGAATGTCGAAGGGGATGAGCTCCATGGGGAGGTAGATGAAGAGGGGCGGATCCTGATCCAGTCCGAAGTGGCGGGTATCGGCGGCGACCCCCATCACCTGAACCATGGTCCCGTCCCCCCCCACCGCCATGCTCTGATTCACTGCATCCTCCGCCGACCCGAAGACCTCCACCGCCAACGCTTCCGACAGCACCACCGGCCACGGATCGATCCTGGCCTCCGACGGCCGCCACACCCGCCCCGCAGCAAGAGGCACCCCCAGAGTCTCGAAGTAGCTCGCCGTCGCCGGTTGCAGGAGGAGACGCAGCCCCTCGCGCTCCCGGCCTTCGGCCGAGAGGCTACTCGTCATCCAACAACACCGCCCTCGGCCCGTCATCTCGAAGGGGAGAGTGAGGCTGTAGGCGGCGTGGGTGACCCCGGGGATCGCCGCCAGGGAAGTCTCCACTCGATCCATGGCCTCTATGTACTCCTCCGGAGAGGTAATCCAGCTCGGCGTCAGGGGAAGGGTCCAGACCCCCTCGGTCCTGATCCCCGGGTCCCGGGCCTGAACCCTCATGAAGCTCTTCAGGAGGAGGCCGGCGCCCGTGACCAGGACCAGGGAGAAGGCCACCTCCGCCACGACCAGGCCGCCCCGAAGGCGCGAGGCACCCCGACCGGATGTGGCGGAGCGGGAGGTTCCCTTGAGATCGTTGGTGAGATCCTTCCCCATGGAGCGAAGCGCCGGGACGAGGCCGAAGAGAAGGACCGTGAGGACGGAGACGGTGGCCGCGAAGAGCATCGCGCGCACGTCCAGGGAGACGTTTCCGGTCCGAGGGATCGAGTCCGGGTTCAGGGCCAGGAAGGAGCTCAGTCCCAGGGAAGCCAGCCCCAGGCCCAGCACTCCCCCCGCTGCGCCCAGGACCAGGCTCTCCACCGTGAGCTGTTGGACCAGGCTGGCGGTCTCGGCCCCCAGCGCCCTGCGGACCGCCATCTCGTGCACCCGAACCAATCCCCGGGCCAGAAAGAGGTGCGCCACGTTCATGCAGGCCACCAGGAGGAGGAGCCCCACGGCACCCAGGAGAAGCTCCAGCCCCGCACGCACCGGTCGGGTCGTGATCTCCTGGAGTAACGCCGGCGGCGTGGAATACCGGGAATTTCCCTCGTCGTCCAGGAAGTGCTCCGGGTACCGCTGGGTCAGCCGTTCGCCGACCCGCGCCATCTCCGTGTCCACGTCCTCCAGAGTCGCTCGCGCGGCCACCCGTCCCACCACTTCCAGGCTGTGGTATCCGATCCGATCGTACTCCTCCTTCGTCAGGTCCAGAGGAAGCCACACGTCGGAGCCCGTGTCCCCGTAGTAGATGCTTTCCGGAGGAACGAAGCTCTGTGAAAGCACCCCCACCACTTCGAAGAGAGCGTCGTCCACCCGGAGGGTGCTGCCCACCACTTCGGGATCCAGGCCAAAGACCCGCTCCCAGGTTCCGTAGTCCAGGACCACCACGTTCGCGGCCCTGAAGTCGTCGTCCACGAAGAGTCGACCCACGGCGGGTCGGGCACCGAAGAGAGAGAAGAAATCCCTGGACACCTCGGTCTGGCGAATCCGCAGAGGGTCGCCGGCGCCCACGAGGTTCGCGGTCTCCGACTGGGCGATACCCCAGCTCTCCACCGAGCTCATGGTCTGGAACTCCCGGACCATGGGTCCGGAGTGGGATCCGTTCTCCAACAGGAAGAGACGGTCGGCGGACGGGTAGGGGAGCGGCCTCAGGAGGACGTGGTCCACCAGAGTGAAGATGGTGGTGACGGAACCCACCCCAAGTCCCAGAAGAAGGACCGTGGTGAGGGCGAAGGAAGGAGACTTCCTCAACGTCCTGAGGGCGTAACGCAGGTTTCTCATCCAGGCGGACATCCCCCACCTCCAGGGATTCTTGCGGGGCCCCCGAAGGGGGGGCCGGGTGAAATGATCCTTCCATTCCAGGAGCGCCACCCAGGGCAGACGGCCGAAGGAGCGAAGGAGGAGCCGGAAGCGAAGCAGGGGTCCGAGCTCCTCCTGCCAGAGGTCTGAGAAGGCGAGGAGCATCTCCCGGCCGTCGGCGGTGCGGATCGCCGGGGGAAGAAGGCGCAGTGCCCCGGCATAGAGGCGCACGGCCGGAGGAGATCCGGAGGTGGCTCCCTCTCCCATCTCAGGCTCCGTCCCTTCCCGCCATGGCGGGACGCACCTGCCTCAGGAGCTTCTCGAGCCGGGTCAGCTCCGCCGAAAGGAGGGTCTTTCCCCCTCGGGAGATCTCGTAGGTTCGGCGGCGGGCGTCGGCCCCGGCTTCACCCTCCTGGATCCACCCCAGGCGCCGCATCCTGCGGAGAACCCGGTACAGGTTGGCCGGATCCAGCAGGACTCCGGCCTCCGAGCGGGCCTCCACGGCCTTGATAATGCCGTATCCGTGGAGTGGGCCCTCCGCCAGGACGGCAAGAATGAGGAGGTCTCGGGGTGCCAGGGGCAGGTGATCCTGGGTGTTCATGGAGGTCGTCTCGAGGGTGAGAGGAACGGGGCACGGTAGCTTCCCGCACCTTCCCAATATCTGTCAGGTGACCTTGTAGGTCAATCTACAGATATGAGACGCCACACGTGTCCGGAGGGTTGCTTCCGACCCTCCCTTCCGGGACCCGCCAGGAAAGGCCTCCCCCCTAGCCGCCGCCCCTTCGCCGCCCCGC
>JASFRP010000112.1:0-8077 GCA_050114895.1 Gemmatimonadota bacterium | reverse complement strand
TCGGGGTACCCGTGTTGTAAACACCACTGACGATCTGCTCAGGATCGAAATGGAGGTTCTCCGCGGCCACCCAGGTGTAGGCGTTGGTGATGTTGAGGTGAGCCTGGAGGGAGTTCAGCCGCACTCGGTTCGCCCACTCCTCCGGGAACTGGTAGGAGAGGGTGACGTCCTTGAAGCGGATGTAGTCGCCCTTGTCGAGCCACCGGCTGGCGTCTGACGGCTGAGAGCTGTTCACACCACCCCAGGAGAACCGCGGGACGAGGGCGTCGTCGCCGGGCTGTCTCCAGGCGTTCTTGTAGGCCCACTCCGTGGTGGACCGGGGCAGATACCGCCCGTCCCCGTTGTAGAACCGTGCGGCCCCCTCGTAGAGGTAATGGCCGAACATGTACGTCGCGAGGGTGTTCAGGGAGAACCGCTTGTAGCGGCCCGTGAAGCCGAAGCTCCCCAGGAAGTCCGGCGTGGCGCTCTTCCCGTCGTAGAACCGCTCCGCATTGGCCAGGTTGTTCGTGGTGGCCGTCTTGTTGGCGTCGGTGTACCAGAGGGGGTCGCCGTTGGCGGGATCCACTCCGGCCCACCCGTACAGGTAGTACTCCTGGTAGTCCCGGCCCTCTTCACGACGCTTGGTCCCGTCGATGAACGGCTCGCTGAGCTTGGTGATCTCGTTCTTCTGCGAGGTGATGTTGAAGTCCACGGCGAAGTCGTAGTCCGGCTGCCGGAGGAGATCCGCCCGGACCGAGAACTCGATCCCGTAGTTCTTCATGTCCCCGAAGTTCTGCAGCACGTCGGAGAACCCGGTGGTGCGGGAGACCGGCACGTCCAGGAGGAGGTCGCTGGAGCTCTTGGTGTAGTACTCGATGGTACCGGTGACCCGGCTGTCCAGGATGGCGTAGTCCAGCCCCACGTTGAAGGAGCTCTGGGACTCCCAGGTCAGCGCCGGGTTGGCCACCTGCGAGGGGTTGGATCCGGCCAGACCGTCGTAGGCCGGGTTGAAGCCGTAGAGACCCTGCCAGGGGTAGTTTCCGATCTCGGCGTTTCCGACCTCACCGTAGCTGCTCCTGAGCTTCAGGTAGTCGAAGAAGCCCAGGTCACCCAGGAACTCCGAGTTGGTCAGGGTCCACCCCACACCCACGGACCAGAAGTTCCCCCACCGCTTGTCGGGACCGAACCGGGAGGAGCCGTCCGTCCGGAAGGAGCCCGAGAGGAACCAGGTCCTCTCGTAGTCGTAGTTGACCCGGGTGAACACGGACTGGAAGGAGTACTCGGCCCAGGTGGCGGTCCCCTCGGTGTTGGCTGCGCTGGTCCCCAGCTTCAGCGACGGGTGGGCGAAGGTGTTGCCCCAGGCGTTGGTGCGCCTCCTGGAGTTCTTGCTTTCCTCGTATCCCACCACCGCATCCACATTGTGAACGCTGCCGAACACGTCGTTGTAGCTCAGCGTGTGGCTGCCCTGCCAGTTGAGGTTGTCCACACGGGAATCGTCGAAGGTACCGCCGTTGTTCCGGCCGTCCCCGAAGAACATGTTCTGGTAGACGTCGTCATGGATGTTGTAGAGGTCGAAGGACCAGGCCGACGAGAGGGTGAACTGGTCGTTGAAGCGGTAGGTCCCCGAGATGTTCTCGATGATCCGCTTCGTGTCTCTCAGCTTGGGGTTCTCGTAGAGGTTCCCCAGCGGGTGGTTCGCCCCCATGACGTTGGTATGCCGGTGGTACCAGAACCCGTCGTCGTCGTAGATGGGGAGGACGGGTGGCATGAAGTTCCACATGTAGATCAGGGACTCCCAGGCGCTCCCGTAGACGACCCCGTTCTGTTTGGTGTAGGCCAGGTTCAGGTTGTTGGCCAGGGTGAAGTTGTCCGTGAGACGGGCCGTGAGGTTGATCCGGGAGGTGTACCGGTCGAAGAACTGCCTGAGGATGTTCCCCTGCTGCTTGAAGATCCCCGCCGACACGTAGTACGTGAACCGGTCCGATCCACCCGTGGCGCTCATGTCGGTCTGCTTCGTGACCCCGTTCCGGGTCGTGAGGTCGAACCAGTCGTTGTCCACGTTCTGAGAGACGGGCCACTGGTTCTGGTACTGGGCCTCGGCGTCGGTCTGGGACATCCCGTCGTTCATCCGGGCCGTGATGTAGTAGTCGTGATACTGCTCAGCGTTCAGCCCCTTATTGAGGTTGTTGTAGGCGAAGTCGGAAACACCAAGCTGGGTTCTGAGCTCGAACTTCGGCTCACTGGACCAGATGGGGCTCCCCGCCACACCGCCCTTGGTTGTGATGAGGACCACACCGTTGGCCCCCCGGGAGCCGTAGATGGCGGTGGAGGCGGCGTCCTTCAGGATGACGAGACTCTCGATGTCGTTGGGGTTGAGGGACGCCAGGGTGTTCGTGGTGCGGCCGCCCTGGTCCACCTCGGTGGACGCGTCGGAGTTGTTGAAGAGGGGCACGCCGTCGATGACGTAGAGGGGCTCGCTGCCGGCCGTGATGGAGCCCTGTCCCCGGACCCGGATGTCGAAGCCAGCGCCGGGAGCGCCGTCAAGGGAGCTCACCAGCACGCCGGGACTCCCCTGGATGGCATCCTGGAAGGTCGTGGTGGGGGAGACCTCCAGGGCCGTGGACGGGATGGAGACCATGGAACCGGTCAGCTCTTCCTTCCGGGCGGTTCCGTATCCGGTCACCACGATCTCGTCCAGGCTGAGGGGGTCCAGGGTCAGCTGGCCGTTCACGACCGCCTGTTCTCCGGCAGCCACGGAAAAGGTGACCCTCCGGGTGGCGTAGCTGATGTAGCTGAACTCCAGCTCGTACGTGCCCGGGGGGACCTGCCGGATCAGGAAGCTCCCGTTCTGGTTCGTGAGGGTCCCGAGTCCGGTCCCCACGATCAGGACGTTGGTGCCAGCCAGCGGCTGGCCAGTGTCCTCGGCGGTCACCGAGCCGACCACCGTACCGAACTGTTCCTGAGCCGATGCGGTGTCGACGGCGAAGCCACCGAGGAGGAAGGCGACTGCCATGCCGATGAGAAGCGGCAGGCGAGTTTGACGAAGATTGACCATGAGGCCGTTCTCCTTTTGGTGAAGTGAACGATCCCAAGCCGGGTCCTCTGGCGGGACGGGAACGCGGTTGGGTTGGGGAGAAAAGCACAGACCGCCGAGACTATATGCGAAGTGCTTTCCAGCCCGACGGGTGATCTGGAGGGGTGTGAGACAGGTCGAGAAACAGAAGGAGTTCAAAATGTTCTTGCCTCCCAGTCTGGACGGTCACAGCATTGGACCGCCACGGCCGGGGTCGGCTCTCTTTTCCTTAGGGGAAAAAAAGACATCCAGCCTGGTCGGGATGGCCATGGAGTGATACGACCTGGACCAGGGAAGGCTTTCTCTTCCTCCCAAATATGTCGAACACCAATAAACTATTTAGGCCAAAGATTATGCGGGATCGCACGTTTCGTCAAGCGGACAGGGCGACCGGCAGCGGCAACTCCGCCACCTGGTTGGGAAACCGACTGGACCGCTCCGCGTTCCAACGTCCAGCAGTACGGGGAATCGATGCGGGAGAATCCGCCTTCTCGCCGGGCTCTGACTCGTGTCTCCGTGCTCCCGGTGTCCCTGAAAAATGACGGATGAAGAAGGGCCCGTCGGCCCGTTCTCCGGCTGGAAATCGGTATACGTGACGGTCTGCGTCTACGGGACCCTCATGATCGTCGCCCTCTGGATTCTCTCGAGAATCCTGGATCCGGGAGCCGTTCAGTGAGAGTGACTGGCCGGAGCCCCTATCCTGGCAAGGGTGTCGGCGGATGACCGTAATCGACTGGGGTCTCTTCGCACTCTACTTCGCCGGTGTTCTCTATCTCGCTCTCCATCAGTCCCGGAAGAACGAGGGTGTGGAGGGTTACTTCCTGGCCAATCGACGGCTCCCATGGTGGGCCATTGGCCTCTCGGTCATGGCCACCCAGGCCAGCGCCATCACCTTCATCGGGACCACCGGCCAGGCCTTCGACGACGGGATGGAGTTCGTACAGTTCTACCTGGCCCTGCCCTTCGCCATGGTGGTCCTCTGCGCCATCTTTGTGCCCCTCTTCTATCGAGCCCGGGTCTACACGGCGTACGAGTATCTGGAGAGGCGCTTCGACCCGAAGACACGGTCCCTGGCGGGCTTCCTCTTCCTCCTCTCAAGGGGAATGGGCACCGGGATCATCCTCTATGCCCCGGCCATCGTTCTCTCCGTCATCCTGGGCTGGGACGAGCGCGTGACGATACTCGTCATGACGGTGGTCACCGTGGCCTACACTATGATCGGAGGGATCACTGCCGTCATCTGGACAGACGTGGCCCAGATGCTCATGGTTTTCGGCGGGATCGCCCTGGCCCTGGTGATGCTGTTCGCGAACCTTCCCGAAGGGGTGGGTGTGGGGGATGCCGTCTACCTGGGGGGGATCCAGGAGATGTGGCGAACGGTGGACCTCTCCTGGGATCCCACGAATACCTACACACTCTGGTCGGGCCTCATTGGAGGCTTGTTCCTTTTCCTGGCCTATTTCGGCACGGACCAGAGCCAGGTCCAGCGGTATCTCACCGCCAGCTCCCTCAAGGACAGCCGCCTGGCCCTCATCTTCACCGCGTTCCTGAAGGTCCCGATGCAGCTCCTGATCCTATCCATCGGCGTCCTCCTCTTCGTCTTCTACCATTTCGAGCGGCCCCCCCTGGTGTTCAGCCCGGCGGAGCTAGCGGCGGTGGAGGCCAGCGGCCGGGCCGGGGATTTCCGGGACCTGGAGGCGGAACAGGAGCGGGTCCACGCCGATCGCAGGTCCCTCACCCTGAAGATGTTGGAGGTGCGAGGCGAGGGGGCCGATGTGGAAGAGTGGCGGGACGGGATCGGGCAATACGATGCCCAGCTTGCCGACCTCCGTAGGGAAGCCAAGAACCTGGTCGCTGAGGTTCGGGGCACGGCTTCCAACGATGTGAACTACGTCTTCCCCTCCTACATCATCAAGTACATTCCCACGGGCCTTCTGGGCCTCCTCATCGCGGTGATCTTCGCCGCCGCCATGTCCTCCCTGGACTCGGCGATCACGGCCCTGTCCAGTGCCACCATCATGGATTTCTATCGGCGGTGGTTCCGGCCGGATGCCACCGATGCGCATTACCTGCTGGCCTCACGCCTGGCGACCATGGGATGGGGACTCTTCGCATGTGGGGTCGCACTCTATGCGGGCCAGTTGGGCTCTCTCATCGAGGCCGTAAACCGGATCGGGTCCTTCTTCTACGGGTCTCTCCTGGGTGTCTTCCTCCTGGCCTTCTTCGTGCCCCGTGCCCGAGGAACCGGGGCCTTCGTGGGTCTCCTGGCAGGCATGCTGTCCGTGTTCCTGGTCTCTCTCACCACCGACATCTCCTGGCTGTACTACAACGTGGTGGGAGCCGGAGTCGTGGTCCTGGTGGGCTGGGTGCTGAGCCCGGGGGACGGCGGGGGGGAGGTGCGGCCGTGGCGGGCCGCATGAAACCCGGGCTCCGGCCCGGGCTTGCCCTGCGCCTGGCTCTCAGGGGGCTCAGGCGCTCTCCCGGAACCACCCTCCTGGGTGTGGCCGTCCTAACCCTCGGTCTCGCGGCACCCGCTACCTTCTTCAGTCTTCTCGTGGGGGCCACCCGACCTCTCCCGGTTCCGGATGGGGACCGGGTCGTCCGGGTGGAGGTGATCCGGCCGTCCCGGCGCGGGGCCCCTCTCCCCGTTCGCCTGGAGGACCTGAGGGGACTCCAAGGAGTCGGTGCCCTGGAGTCCCTGGGGGCCTTCCGGACCTCCCAGGGAACGATGGTGGAGCCCGGCAGGGCGGCTACCCGCTTCTCCGGCGCAGCCCTGACCCCAGAGGTTCTTCCCCTCCTTCGCGTGTCCCCCATCATGGGAAGGGTCCCAGGGCCGACGGAGGCCGGGGAGACGATTCTCCTGGGTCATGAGCTGTGGCAGGACGCCTTCGACGGAGACCCGGAGGTGCTGGGGCGGGTGGTTACGGTCAATGAGATCCCCCGGGCCATCAGCGGGATCCTTCCGGCGGGTTTTGGATTCCCCTTCAACCAGGGTGCCTGGACCATCCTGGAGAGGGGAGTCCGGGACTCCGTGCCGGTGGAGCTGGTGGGCAGGTTGGCCCCGGGGGCGTCCCTGGAATCTGCTACGGCCGAGCTCTCGGCTCTTTGGAATCGGGGGGACGCGCTTCGACCCCCGGAGGATTCAGGGGGGCGGGTCAGGGTGGAGGGATTCACCGGGGGGCGGGGGGAGCGAGGAGAGGGGATCGCCTTTCTCGGGCTGGTCCTGGTGGCCCTGGCGCTCCTGCTCATCGCCTGTGCGAATGTCGCAAATCTCCTCCTGGTGAGAGCCACGGAGCGTGTGAGGAACCTGGCGGTCCAGTCCGCTATCGGCGCGGGAGGGGGCCAGATCGGCCTGCAACTCCTCCTGGAATCTCTCGTGGTAGCCGTTCTGGGAGGGGTTGCCGGTGCCTTTCTGGCCTGGTTGGCGGTGGGGGGGATCCAGAGATCTCTGGCGGCAGAGCACTTCGGATATTTCTGGATGAGGATGGCAGTGGATGGAAAGGTTCTGGCGTTCACAGCCGGGCTGGTGCTGGGGAGCGGGCTGGTGGCGGGGCTCCTTCCCGCCCTGCGGGTCCTGAGAACGGACCTCCAGGAGGTTCTCAAGGAGGAGTCCGCCGGGGTCTCCATGGGCGGGGGGGGGCCGTGGAGCCGGGCCTTCGTCACGATTCAGCTGGCGCTTTCCTGTGCTGCGCTGGTTGCGGCGGGTCTGACGGGGGTCGCCCTGATTCGCGGGCGCTCATTAGGGGAGGGGGTGCGCGGCCAGCAGGTTCTGGTGGCGTCCCTCTCCGTGGACACGATCCCGGAGGAACCCGTCGCCCGGGAGTTGGAGACCGCCCTGGGCTCCATCCCTGGGGTGGAGTCGGCGGGCATCGGCCTGGGAGCCCCGGGATACATGGAACGGTGGAGTCGTGTCGAGGTCGGCGGTGCCCCGGGAGAGGGAGGGGAAGAGGGGGAATCCGTCCAGTGGAATGCCGTGAGCCCCGGCTTCTTCGGTGTCTTCGGCCTGGAGGCGAGGCTGGGGCGCCTCCTGACGCAGGGGGATGGGCCCGGGTCTCCACGGGTGGCTGTGGTGAGTGAGAGCTTCGTTCGGCGCTTTCTCCCCGGTGAGGATCCCCTCGGGGCTCGGGTGAGATTTGTCGGGGCGGGAAGGGCCGATTGGATCACCGTGGTGGGTGTGGTGGGGGATCTGGATCTCGGAGGGGGATCCGGGCTCAGGAGGGACCGTCTCTACGTCTCCCTTCTCCAGCTTCCCTCGTCCGAGGTGATGGTGATGGCCCGGACGGGTGGCGAGCCTCTGGCCCTCGCCGGGGAGGTCCGGAGGAGGGTGGCCCAGGTGGATCCGAAGATTCCCGTATCCTCTATTCGGACCCTGGCGGATGCCTACGCCTACCTGGTTCGAGTGCCCAGGGCAATGGGCTCCATGGCCCTGGGGGGAGGAGTCGCTGGCCTTCTGGTGGCCGCTGTGGGGCTCTACGGTCTCCTGGCCTTCCGGGTCCGGCACCGGCGCAGAGAGCTCGGTCTCCGCCTCGCCCTGGGGGCCGACGGCGTCACCCTGGCCCGGGCCATCTTCGCCCTGGCCCTGCGGCAGCTGGCGCCCGCCGTGGCGGTGGGGCTGACAGTCGGGTGGCTGTTGGCTCCCCTCATCTCCGTGGCGCTCCTGGGAGGAGACCCCAGGTCACCCCTGGTATTTGTCGGGGTGGCCGGGGTCTTCCTGGCAGTCGGCTTCGCGGCGGCCCTGGGCCCGGCCATTCGCGCCGCGGCCCTGGAGCCGGCCCGGGTCCTGCGGGGGGATTGAGGGAGCGGCTTCTACTGCCCCCCTACCCTCACGGGGCACAACGCCCCTTCGTCGGTGCACCCGGGAGCGCTGAGAGTCCTCTCGAAGAGCTCGAATATCCGCCGGTACTCGTCGGTCCAGGATGTGGGCTCGACGAATCCGTGGTTCTCCACCGGGTAGACGGCCAGCTCCCAGTTCTCCTTGCCCAGCTCGATGAGGCGCTGAGTGAGGCGCACGATGTCGGAAAAGTG
>JASFRP010000111.1:0-8082 GCA_050114895.1 Gemmatimonadota bacterium | reverse complement strand
GATCCGCACCGAAATCGAGACTCCTGGCCCGACCCTTCTTCTCGACGTGGAGGCTATCACCCAGGCCATGACCAACCTCATCGACAATGCAGTCAAATACTCCGGGGAATCGAGGGAGATCGTCGTTCGCGGTTTCTCGGATGACAACCACTTCAACCTTGCCGTAGAGGATTTCGGCATCGGGCTGAGAGCCGGGGAGGCGGAGAAGGTATTCGAGCGCTTCTACCGGGGGGGCGACGAGTTGACCCGGTCCGTCAAGGGGACCGGTCTCGGGCTGACGCTGGTGAAACGGATCGCGGAAGCCCACGGGGGGAGCGTGGTCGTCGAGAGCGAGCCGGGACGGGGAAGCAGGTTTACCATCAAGCTGCCCCTGGAGACCACGGCAGGAGGGAACGATGGATGAGGTGCTGATCATCGAAGACGAGGGAGCCATTCTCCTGGCCCTGGAAGACGACCTTCGTGCCGAGGGGTACGAGGTGGCCACCGCGACGGACGGCCCCGGCGGCCTGCGCATGGCGGAGGAGCATGCCTATGACCTCATCGTCCTGGACATCATGCTCCCGGGAATGAACGGATTCGAGGTGTGCAAGCGGCTACGCCAGGCCCGTGTAACGACCCCCATCCTCATCCTCACCGCCAAGAGCCAGGAGATCGACAAGGTCCTCGGGCTCGAGCTGGGCGCCGACGACTACGTCACGAAGCCCTTCAGTCGCCGAGAGCTCCTGGCGAGGGTGAAGGCCATCCTCCGGCGAGGAGCCGAATTCCCGCCGGCCTTGGAATCGTGTCGGTTCGGGGACGTAGAGGTCGACTTCAACAAGTACGAGGCGCGAAAAGGTGGGCACGCAGTGCACCTTACCCGACGGGAATATGCGCTACTCCGCTTCCTGATCGAGCGCAAGGACGGGGCCGTCACTCGATTGGAGGTCCTCGAAGAGGTCTGGGCCGACCCCGCCTCCGTCTACCCCAGGACCGTGGATACCCACATCGGACGCTTGCGGAAGAAGCTCGAGGACGATCCGAATAGCCCTCGGTACATCGTGGGCGTTCGAGGCGTCGGATACCGCTTCGCGGGCTGAAGACGGAGGATCGAGGTGCAGCGGAAAACCAGGTTCGGGAACTTCACGGAACCTTCAAGAAACCGACACCTGGCCTTGGGGCAAGGAAGGGAACACCCTCGTAATCTTGCGGATGATGGCAGTATCCGGCAGTCGATTTCAGGGGGATGATCATGAAGGTTCGAGCCATCATCACAGCGTTCGCAGTCTTGCTCGTCTCTGCTTCGACGAGCCTCGGCCAGGAGACTCCGGAGGATCGCCTCCAGGCCGGGATCTACGCCGAAGAGGTCCAGGGCAATCTCGAAGAGGCCGTCGCCATCTACCGGAGCATCCTGAGAGACTTTGCCGAGAGCCGGGCCGTGGGCGCCAAGGCGCAACTCCATATCGGCCTCTGCCTCGAGGTGCTGGGCCTGGACGAGGCGCGACAGGCCTATCAGCGGGTGGTGGAAGAATACGGTGAGCACACGGATGAGGTCGCGTTGGCCAGGGAGCGGTTAGCCAGCTTGATGGAGGAACAGGCTGAACTCCGTCCCCAGCCAAGATTCAGACCGGTTAAGATCGCCAGCAAGCCGCAGAACGGTGTCCTGTCTCCCGACGGGAACCGCCTGGCCTTCATTTCCGACGGCGCCGTGTGGGTGGTTCCGATCCATGGTCGGGTTGCCCCTGACATCGCGGGCGAACCGGTTCGTCTCGCGGCGGTACCGGGGGTCTGGGACAACGGGAGTCTACTGGCGTGGTCGGCGAACGGGGAGTGGATCGCGGTGAATGGCGGATCCGAGGACGTCGACGCGGTCAGTGTCATTTCGGAGGACGGCGATGAGACTCACCTGGTCGAGCTGCCGAACCGCGGCGGTCACGCCTGGAATCATCGGTTGAGCCTATCTCCGGATGGACAAGAGGTAGCGATCTCCGCCCTCGACACTGCTGCGGGCGAGGTGGAGTACCAGGTGGATGCCCGCCACATCTACACGGTCCCGGTAGGAGGAGCCGAGCCGCAGCAGGTCTCGCCTGCCAGGGCGTCCATGCCGTCGTTTTCGCCGGACGGAAGGCACATCGCGTACGTGGGGTCTCGCGAGCGAGATGGTTGGCGGGAGAATGCAGAGGTTATGTGGGACGGCAGTTTGTGGATCGTGGATGCGGCCGGAGACACGCCGATCAAGCTCGCCGATGTGGATGGGAGGCTGAGAGGACCGGTGTGGTCGCCCGACGGAAAGTACATCGCCGCCCACTACGAGCCAGGAAACACCAACGACAGCAGAGAGATCTGGATATACCCGCTGTCACCCGACAAAGCCAGTGCGGACGAGCCCACGAGGATTCGCCTTCCGCGGTCGAGCTGGAACATGGTGGCGGGTTGGACACTGGAGAACGATCTCGGGGTTTTCCTGACGTCGGAAGAGGAAAGTGCCGTCTACACTGTGCCGGCTTCGGGAGGAAAGGCAGTTCAGATAACCCCGGCGAACGGGTGGCCGTATTATCCGAGATGGTCACCGGATGCAGAGCGGATCTACTTCCGAGGGGGCGAGACGGGACCCGTGGCCTACGTCCCTGCCACAGGCGGCGACCCTGTCGAGGTTCCAGTGGCATCCGATTCCCGTTTTATATCCATGGTGCCGGGCGGTGGGCAAAACGTGTCACCGGACGGCGAGCGGATCGTCGTGAGCGCTGCTCGGGAACCTTACGATCGCAAGGAGGGTGTCGATGTCTGGACCCTTCCGTTGCACGGCGGACGCCCGACACGGCTCACCACCGATGGATCCTACGAGGCCTATCCGTGCTGGTCCCCTGACGGAGAGTGGATCGCCTTCACCGATCGGCACCGGGAATCTGAGAATGAGGGTTTCAAGGCCATCTACCTCGTGCCTGCGGTAGGAGGTGAGATCCGGCAGATCACCTCCGAGGCCGATAGCGTCGGTGGCGGTGCCATCGCTTTCTCGCGGGACGGGGAACGCATCGCCTTCTTCTCGGGCGGAGCCATCAAGACGGTGCCCATCGAGGGCGGCCAATCCGAAGTGCTCCTTGCCGAGGTGAACTCCAACGACCACAGTCAGCTGGCCTACTCTCCCGACGGCTCGAGGATCGCCCACAGCGTCGGCGGCAAGATCTTGATAACCTCCCTCGGAGGAGGAAGGCCGGAGGAACTCCGGACGGGCCTTCCGGAAACCGCTATGCTCAGCGAATTCGGCTGGTCGCCGGACGGCGAGAAGATCGCCTTCATGGCGACGATGGGCGGCGAAGCCGAGTTCTGGCTCATCAGCGATTTCCTGCCCGCGGAACGGTAGGCGGTGCCGTCGGCCTTCATCCAATCGCCTCTTCGGCCCTCCCACCACCAACCTGGAAGCGTGGGCTCGGGGCTGATCCCCCATCGCCATCCGCCCTTTGGAGGAGAAACCCGGGAAGGACGCCCGCCGTAGGGGGCCTCAGCTTCAGGTACCTCCAACCTTCGGCGGATCCTCCCCGGGGCCGGAGGGGACCTACCTTCTCACGGGTGCCATGGGTGACTTTGTCAGGGAGATCCGCTTCGCCTTCCGGGGCCTCAGAAACCAGCCCGGCCTCTCCTTCATCGCCGTGACGGCGCTGGGCCTGGGGATCGGGTTCACCGCCGTCATGTTCAGCATCGTCTACGGTGCCCTCTACCGGGGCCTTCCCTTTCCCGATGGGGACCGGATCTACGTGGCCATGGGCACGAACCCCCAGGAGGGGATCGAGCGCACCTCCGTGTCCATCCACGACTACACGGACTGGAGGGAGCAGCAGCGCTCCATGGAGGAGTTGGCAGCGTTCTACAACGGCACCGTGAACGTCACCGCCGGGGAAGGGCCCGAGCGTTACGACGGAGCGTTCATGACCGCCAGCGCATTCCGGGCGCTGGGGGTCCAGCCCTTCCTGGGGAGGGCTTTCACCGACGAGGAGACGCGGCCGGGCGGGCCCCAGGTGCTGATCCTGGGCTACCACGTTTGGCGGGACCGGTTCGGTGGCGATCCGGGGGTGCTGGGACGGGCAGTAAAGGTGAACGGAGAGGATGCCACCGTCGTCGGCGTCATGCCCGAAGGGTTCCGTTTTCCAGTGCTGGAGGACGTGTGGGTTCCCCTTCGAGTGGACCCGGTGACCCTTCCCCGGGGAGAGGGATCCTCCGTGACTCCCTTCGGAAAGCTCCGTGAGGGCGTGACTCCGGAACAGGCCACAACGGAATTCACGGGTATCGCCCGGCGGTTGGCGGAGGCCTACCCCGAGACCAACAGAGGGTTGGACGCCGTGGTGCTGCCCTACACCGATCTGGCCATGGGGGGAGAGGGAGAGGGCATCCTGCTGTCGATGCTGGGAACGGTGCTCCTCGTTCTTGTCGTGGCCTGCGTCAACGTGGCCAACCTCCTCCTGGCCCGGGCGGCGGGGCGTACGAAGGAGCTGGCCATCCGCACGGCCATGGGCGCCAGCCGCTCCCGGGTCCTCCTCCACCTGTTTTCCGAGGCCTCGATCCTGGCCGTTGCGGGGGCAATCGTGGGGGCGGTGGTGGCGAAGCTGGGCCTGGACCTCTTCACCCGTCTGGTGGAGTTTACCGATCCGCCCTTCTGGATGTCCTTCACCCTGGACGGGCCCGTCCTCCTCTTCATCGTGGCCGTGACCCTGCTTGCCGCGGTGGTCTCGGGATTGATCCCAGGCCTCAAGGTGTCGGGGAGCAGGGCCCACGAGCTTCTGAAGGACGAGTCCCGGGGCTCCTCCTCCCTGCGCATCGGACGGTTGAGCCGCTTCCTGGTGATGGGGGAGGTGGCCATGTCGGTGGGCCTCCTGGTGTCGGCGGGGCTGATGGTGAAAGGGATGATCCGCCTCCGGACCCTGGACTACGGGTTCGACCGTGGGGAGGTCCTGACCGCCCGGCTGGGCCTCTTCCCCGCCGAGTACCCCGAGGCCGAAGACCGCGGACTGTTCTTCCAGGAGCTCCAGGACGGGCTACTGGCGAGACCCGAGGTGGCATCGGCCGCCCTCACCAACACCCTTCCCGGGCTGGGAGCGAGCACCACCCGGTTCGCCGTGTCCGGAGAAGCGTATGCCCAGGAAGTGGACTACCCCCGCACGCGTTCCGCTTTCGTCACGCCAGGGTTCTTCGAAACGTTCGGTGTGGAGCCCCTCCAGGGGAGGACCTTCGAGAGGACCGATGACCAGGCCGGGCATCCGGTGGCATTGGTCAACGCGGGTTTCGCCCGGCGTTTCTTCCCCGGCGAGGACCCCCTGGGACGGCAGATTCGCATGGGGACGGCGGACAGCGAAGAGCCATGGCTGACCATCGTGGGGGTGGTGCCCGACCTGTACATGCAGGGGGTAGCCAACAGCGACGAGGTAACCCAGGGGGTGTACCTGCCCTTGGCCCAGAACGACGCCCAGTTCATCAGCATTGCCGTCCGGGGTAGGGGGGACCCCATGTCTCTAGCCGAGGTGGTCCGCAACCAGGTGATTGCCCTCAGCCCCGACACTCCTCTCTACTGGGTCCGAACGCAGGAACGGGCCATCTCCGAAGAGAACTGGGTGGTGGACGTCTTCGGTGGGCTCTTCGGGATCTTCGGCCTGGGGGCGCTCTTCCTGGCGGCGGTGGGGCTCTACGGCGTGATGTCCTTCTCGGTGAAGCAGCGGACCCAGGAGGTGGGGATCCGGATCGCCCTGGGCGCGAGGAGCCGCACGGTGTTACGGATGGTCCTGGGGCAGGGAGTACGCCAGATGGCAGTGGGGTTGGTGGTGGGGTTGGGGCGGGGGGCCCTCCTTTCCAGGGGCCTGGGGGAGTTCCTCACCTTGGTGGACCCCTGGGACCCCAGCGTGTTCGTAGGCATCGCTTTGGTCCTGCTCTTCACCGGTCTGCTGGCGTCCTACGTGCCGGCCTGGCGGGCAACTCGGGTGAGCCTCGTGGAGGCGCTGCGAGACCGGTAGAGAACCTGGCACTCCACGCCCCCCTCCCCCTCCAGCCGCCGTCAATACCTCCAGCTGGTCACGTCCGCACCCGGCGGGGCGGTTTCCAGAATCCGCTCCAACATCATCGGCAGCACCCGCTGATAGGAGGTCTGTCCAGGGAATTCTGCCTCGCCGCTGTAGCAATGGGGAGCCCGCTCACCCCATTCGAACCACCCGTCGTAGTAGGGATCGGTGGTCCCCTCCAGGAACTCCTCCAGGAGGCGGGCGGCCTCGTCCAGGAAGTACGTGTCCATCTCACCTGCGTAGACGTGGATCTTCCCCACCAGCTTCGGGCCCAGCTCTCCCCAATCCCGCTCAAGGATGTAGCGAAGGTCGTAGTTCTCCCTCCAGTACTCGGCCACCTCCGGGTTGATCTCTCCCGTCCACTTGTCGTAGAGGAGATCCGGATAGCCGTCGTCCCCCACCGGGCCGTAGACCGACATGAAGATGTCCATCTGGTCGCCGGAGCGGCCCCGGGTTCCCAGGACGGCCTCCAGGTGGCTCGCGTCCCGCTGATCCATGAACACCTGATCGTCCACGCCCCGCATCCAGGGCCGTACCGCGTCTTTCTTCCAGGGGCTCCGGCCGTCCCCGGGGTAGAAAGCGTTCACGTCCTGGTAGATGTTCACCAGCTGGAAGTACCGGAAGTCCACCGGGTCCGGGCAGAAGGTCCACGTCCCGTTGAACATGTCCGGGTAGAACACCTGCCACGCCAGGGACTCCCAGCCCCCCGTAGAGCCTCCGGAGAGGGTCCGGGCCCACGGCTCTCCGATGCCGCGGAAACGGGATTCCACCAGGGGAATGAGCTCCTGGGTGAGGGCGTCGCCGTAGGGGCCGTTATTCTCGGAGTTCACGGCGTAGGAGTCGTCGTAGAAGGGCGTCGGGTGCTGCATGAAGACCAGGATGAACCGTCCCAGCTCTCCGGAGACCCACTGCTGGAAGAAGCGGTACTGCCCTTCGGCGGCGGCGCGGGCCCGCCCCGTGAGCCCCTCCTCCGGTGGAGTCTCCCGGAATCCTCGGAAGGTGGAGGGGAAGTGCCCTTGCCAGTAGACCACCGGGTACCGGGCATCGGGGTGTTCCTGGAACTCGGCCGGCAGGACCACCACCGCCCCCAGATCCATGTCGTGTCCCCACCACTCGCTGATGATGTCGCTCCGGAAGCGGATGTGCTTGACGAGCTCTGTGTCTTCGGGCGCCTCCAGGGGCGGGATCCGGACGTCCAGCGTCAGGTGGATGACGTCCGACGAGGCGGGATCGACCCGCACCCGCTCCACCGGGCTGACCACGTTCCCCGGAGACCGGTTCCAATGCTGCCCCTCCCACTGGTCCATGTGGGCCTTGATGGTGTGGCCGTCGGCCCGCTGGAAGGTGGTGTAGACGTTGAAGACGGCCTGGACGAAGTATTCGCCGGTGGGAAGCTCGGCGATGCTCTCCAGGGGGTATCCGTGGGAGCCGTACCCCAGGACCGTGCTCTCGCCGGGCTGCAGGGCCTCCACGTCCCCACCGAAGATCTGGGGTGGGTTCACGCTTCTCAGGTTCTGGAATCGGGGCTCCGGTTCGTCGGTGTCGGAGATCAACAAGATGACCCTCCCGTCCAGGGGCCCGGTCTCCATCTCCGATGAGAGGGAGATCTCGAACTGGAGATTGGAATCGGCGGGAGGCACTCCGGGAGTGCCGCAGGAGAGGACTCCCCCGAGGAGGGAGAGAGCCGAGAGACGGATCGCCTTGGAGTGGGCAGCCATGGGAAATCCTCGCTTCTTCAGGCGCCAGAGGGGCCCGAGAGGGCCTCCGTGGCAGTGTATGCAGAAGAGAATGGGACCTGTGGCCCGACTTCTCCTCACCGGAGCCGTTTTACCGTCAGGGCCGAGACCTGTCCGGGAGACCGGTACACCCTCTGGGTGGTCTTGTGGTAGTCCGCTTCCGAGGCCTGGAAGATGTCCATGAAGACCCCGGGGTTGCGGTCGATCATGGGGAACCAGGAGCTCTGGATCTGCACCATGATGCGATGACCGGCCTGGAAGGTGTGGAAGGCGTCCTGGAGGGTGAAGGCCAGGGGGGTGGGAGCCCCGGGGCGGAAGGGCTCGGGCTC
>JASFRP010000110.1:0-8103 GCA_050114895.1 Gemmatimonadota bacterium | reverse complement strand
GTGGTTGAAACCCACCCCGTACATCCCGTGGGGACCTCCGTGAATGACCAGAATGAGAGGATACTCCAGGGTCGGATCGAACTCCGGCGGCTTGACGATCCACCCCTGTATCTCCAGTCCACCCGTTGACTCATACCGGATCTCTTCCACATCTCCCATGGTCACACCGTCGAGGATGTCCTCGTTTACCCGGGTCAGGCGGTGCATCCGGGCGGGGTTCGCCAGATTGAAGGACCAGATGTCTCCCGGCTCATGAAAGCTGGAGACGGTGGCCACCACGTTCCCGTGGGGGTCCATGGAGGAGAAGGACAGGAGGTGGTTCCCTTCCGTCACCGGTCTGGCCTCTCCATCCACCGGGACGAACCAGAGGTTCCTGGTCCCCCTCATGCTGGCGTTGAAGTACAGACCGCTCCCATCGGGTGCCCAGGTGAGATTCCCCAGGGACGGGCCCAACTCCCCGGCGATTCTGCGGGGATCGGAGCCGTCGGCGCTCATCAGGTATAGTCCGTTCTCCACGTAGGTGTCCGCGGACCAGTCCTGACCCTGATAGGCGATGAGGTCGCCGTCGGGAGAGGGGATGGCCCCGGAGTCGGGGCCTCGCCGGTTGGTAAGTTGGCGGATGGCCCCCGTCTCCACGTTCACCCCATAGACCTCCGACTCACGCCAGTTCCAATCGGCGTCCTCCTCTCGGAGGGAGGTGAAGACGATCTCCATCCCATCGGGCATCCATTCCGGCCCCGAGTGGTCCCACTCCCCGTCGGTGAGCCGCCGGGGGGTGCCGCCCTCTGCGGAGACCACGAAGATGTGGGAGTGGCTCGTGTCCACGAAGCCCTGCCGGTCGGCCCGGTAACCAAGGCGGGTCACGATCTTCGGGCCCTCGGTCCACTGGGCTCCCTGGGGCCGGGGGGGGAGTTGAACGGTCCAGCTCTCGGCGTCTTCCACCGCCATGGTGAACGCGATCCGGGTGCCGTCCGGGGACCAGCGGAGGTTGCCGGGGCTTCGATCCACCCGGGTGATCTGGGTCGCCGCACCCTCGGCGTCCATCCAACGCACGAAGATCTGGCTCCCCCGGGGCTCTCCGGATGCCAGGTAGGCGATGCGCGTCCCGTCCGGGGACCATACCGGAGAGGTTCCGTCCACCAGGAAGCGCTTTCGCGTGCCGTCGGCGTCCATGATCCAGATGTCCGAGTAACGCCGGTCGTTCACCGCGTCCACGCCTCCCCGTGTGAAGACGATCCGGCTGCCGTCGGGAGAAACCTGGGGATTGGAGACGGACTCCATATCCAGGTACATCTCCAGGGTGACGTGTCTCTCCTGGGCCTGGAGGGACGGTGGCAGGTTGAGGGCCGTCGAGGGGAGAACGACCAGGCCTCCGACCAGGATTGACAAGCTGGTCCGCATGGGAACCTCCTTCAGCAGGTTCGGTCGGTGCGGGGGAGCAGGTCTCCGGCGTGTCCTCATGCGAAGAGCCCCGGCGCTCCCCCGGTGTGCCAGAAGAGAGCCGTGTCTCCCTCGGGGATCCGCCCGGCACGAACCCACTCCAGGAAGCCGGCTCCGGCCTTGGCAGTATAGACGGGGTCCAGGATCACCCCGGCGTTCTTCCCGAAGAACTGGGTGGCCTCCACGGACGCCTCGCTGGGGATCCCGTACCCCTCTCCGATGAAGCGGTCCTCGGGGATGATGAGGTCGGGGAGGAGTCCCGCCCTCCAGCCCAGGAGGTCGGCGGCTCCCTGAGCGATTTCGGCGGTGACGGTCCGGATCTCCTCCTCCGAGACGTCCGGGCTCACCCCCACGAGCCTCACGTTCTCCCGATCGAGGATGGAAAAGCCCAGGGCGAGACCCGCCAGGGTGCCGCAGGAGGAGCTGGAGACGAAGATCCAGGTGAGTCCCTCGGGCCACCCCCCACTCTCGTCCATCTGCCGGTCCACCTCCGCTGCGGCCCGGACGTACCCCAGGGCCCCCAGAGGAGTGGAGGCCCCCAAGGGGATGATGAGGGGCCGCTTCCCCCGGGCCTGCAGCTCTTCCGCTGCTTCGTCCATGGCAGGGGCACGGGCGTCCCTCCCCTGCACCGAGCGGATCTCTGCGCCGAAGAGCTTCATGAGGAGCGAATTGCCCGTGGGCGGATCCGGTGGGCGCCCGTTCACCACCAGGATGCACTTTTTACCCAACTGCGCAGCGGTGGCGGCAGTGACCCGGCAGTGGTTCGACTGGGGGCCCCCACAGGTGATGAGGGCATCGGCCCTGGCACCTTCACCGCCGAGGTAGAACTCCAGCTTTCTCACTTTGTTGCCTCCCAGGGCGAGGCCCGTCCAGTCGTCCATCTTCATGAAGACGGGGGGGGCGCCGGGGCCCAGGGACCGCTGAAGAGTGGGATAGGGGAGAAGAGGGGTGGGGAGGAAGGCCAAGGGCCTGCGGGGGAGGGATTCCAGGCGATCCAGGGCTTCGATGGGCATCACCGGCTCCGCTGAAAGACGTCCGCAGTCTTCACCGTGGCGAAATGGATATCCACGGTATCCTCGATTCGAACAGCATAGCCTCCTCCCATGACGACGGCCACCGGTACTCCGGCGTCCCTGCACCGTTCAAAGACGATCCGGTCCCGCTCGCCCAACCCGGCCTTGGACACCCCCAGCCGCCCGAGACCGTCCCCCTCGAAAGGATCCGCTCCCGCCAGGAAGATCGCCAGCTCCGGGTCCGAGGTTGTCAGCGCGGTTTCCACTCCCTTCTGGACCGCATCCAGAAAGAGATCGTCCCCTGCGAAGTCCGGGAGGTCCAGGTCCAGATCGCTCTTTTCCTTCCGGAATGGGAAGTTGTTGGCCCCGTGAACCGAGAGGGTATAGACAGCGGGGTCGCCGGCGAAGATGGCTGCCGTTCCGTTCCCCTGGTGCACGTCCAGGTCCAGGATCGCCACCCGCCCCGCACGCCCTTCCCGGTGCATCATCCGGGCCGCCACGGCCACATCGTTGAAGACACAAAACCCCTCTCCCCTCTCCCGAAAGGCATGGTGGGTTCCACCGGACAGATTCACGGCGATGCCGTCTTCCATGGCAGCCTGGCTCGCCTGCAGCGTGCCGCCCACCGACCGCCTGGACCGTTCCACGAGCTCCGGCGACCACGGGAAACCCATGCGCCGGATCTCCTGGGGGGAGAGGCCACCGTCCCGGACCCGGCGCACGTATCCCGGATCGTGTACGGACTCCAGCTCCTCGTCCGTGGCTGCCGGGGGAACACAAAGCTCCCCGTTCGTGCCCAAACCAGCCGCCACCACGCGGTCCCTCAGAAGCGCGTACTTCTCCATGGGGAAGCGGTGTCCCGCCGGCAGGGGAAGGACGAAGTGATCGCAGTAGTAGAGGCGCATCAGGAGATCTTCACCTGAATGTCGTGGAGGGTATTGGCGGCTCGGGCGAGACGGTCCCCTGCGTTGGAGAGGTGACGGTAGATCTCCCGGCGCTTGAACATGTTCAGGTAGTCGTCGCCCTGGAATAGATCCACCAGAGCCGCCCGGTAGATCTTCTCGATCCGCCGCTCCGCCTTCCGCCCGAGGTCCGCGCACCCCTGGGCGCTCGCCGGGTCCCGGCGAAGCCGGCCGAATCCGTCGCGGATGGCCGCTGCTCCCTCCTCCAGCTGCTTCACCATGGCCAGACTGTGGGCGTCGGGACTCACCTGGAGGAGATCCATCTCGTTCACCGTGCTCTTGCAGTAGTTCACCACGTGATCGAGATGGGCGATGGCCCGGTAGACATCTTCACGGTCGAAGGGGGTGCTGAATGCCTCGTTCAGGAGGCGCAGGTTCCGGACCTTGAGAGTGTCGGCGGCATGCTCCTCCACCTTCACCATCTCCCCGACCTCCGGGTCCCAGGTCTCCATGTACTTCACGAGAAGGCTCACCGAATGAACCATCATTTCCGCCTGCTCGCCCAGGAGAGTGAAGAAGTCGGGACTCTTAGGGAAGAAGCGGTGGAAGAAGCGCCGCCGCCGGCCCGGGTTTGCATCGCTCATGGTGTGATCCCTGTCAGAACCGAGGATAAGAGACGGACCAGCAAGAAGGCCCCCACCGCCATCATCCCTGCCCCGGGGATGGTGATGACCCATGTCGTGACGATCTCCTTGGCCTTCGCCCAGCGGACCGCCTTGGGCCGTTCCGACGCCCCGATCCCCATGATGGAGGAGGACACCACGTGGGTGGTGGACACCGGAGCCCCCGCCAAAGATGCCGCCAGGATCACTCCGGCAGAGGTGAGCTGTGAGTCGAAGGCGTGGAGGGGGCGAACCTTGTATATGGCGAAGCCAAGGGTCCGGACGATGCGCCAACCTCCGGAGAGGATCCCCAGCGTCGTAGCCACGGAGCATGCCAGTACCACCCAGAATGGGACGGCAAAAGTCCCGATGGAGCCCCCCAGGAGCAGTACGAGGGTCAGCATCCCCATGCTCTTCTGGGCATCGTTCGCCCCGTGGGAGAAGGCGAGACCCGCTGCGGTAAAGTACTGTCCGAATCGAAGGTAGCGATTGAAGGAGGGGCGAGCCGTCCGAAGCAGAAACAGGGCCAGGCGCTGGAGCAGAAAACCCACCCAGAAACCGATGACGGGGGAAAGGAGCAGGGCCAGGAGGACCTTGGTCACTCCCGTGACGTGGCCATGTGCCAGCTCTCCCACACCCCACACCACGTGGTCCGGCCCGACCGCAAGGACCACCACGCCGGCCAGCCCTCCCACCAGGGCGTGGGAGGAGGAGGAGGGAATCCCCTTCCACCAGGTGAGGAGGTTCCATCCGATGGCTCCCAGAAGCCCACACAGGAGGAAGGTGAGGGAGGAGACGGCGGGAAGATCGTTCAGGCGGACGAACGTGCCGATCGTGTCCGCCACCGCCGTTCCGGCCACCAGGGGTCCCAGAAACTCGAAGAACCCTACCAGGACCACCGCCTGGGCCGGGGTCATAGCCCGAGACGCGATGACGGTGGCGAGAATGTTGGCAGCGTCGTGGAAGCCGTTCGTGAAGGCAAAGGCTAGGACGATTCCCGCCGCCGTCACCGCCAGGATGGCCCCAGTGTCCATCGCGCCTCCGCTGTCAGAACCCGAGGATACTAATGATCCCTCGGTGAATGGGACAGATGCCGGCGCCTCGTGGGTCCTACGGCCTGCTCCCCCCCAGCAGCTTGCCAGCTTCCACCATCACCACCTCCGGCGGCAGAGACTTTTCCAGAGCGTCGGAGACCGGGTGAAGGATGTATCGCAGGTCGAAGTCCTGGAGCTGGCTGAAGACGAGACGGGCTCCCTCTCGAAGCTCCAGGGAGTCGCCTCGAAGCACGAGGGACTCCAGCAGAGGCTTCAGGCTATCCTCTCCGATGTCGGCGAGAGCTTCGGCCGCCACCCACCGTACGTCTCTGTCCTCGTCCTCCAGGGCATCGATGAGAGACGGAACGCTCCCGGGATCCGCGATCTCCTTCATGGCCATGGCGGCCTCCCAGCGGACCTGCGTCCGTGTATCCTGGAGAAGCGTTTCCAGGACGGGTGTGGCTGCGAGTCCCATCTCCACCAGATGCCTCCGGGCGTTTTCCCGGGCCAGTCCGCTCTTGGCCTCCAGGGCCACGGCCCAATCGGTGATCTCCTGCTGATAGACTCCGAGCATGACTCCGTCCTTTCATCTTCGGGCTAGCGGCTGAACTGGATCGTGCCGTGCTCCAGAAGCCGGTAGAACTGGACCTTGACCAGGTCGGTGATCACAAAGGCGGCGAGTGCATAGAGCCACACGTAGCCCGTCAGCCTCCATCCGAGGGGGGCCATGAACCACCCGTACGCCACCACGAGGGTGGCCAGGAGTTTTGTGGCGACCGCAGAGAGGAGGAGTGGCGCTCCCGGTCGGTTGGACCAGAACGGTCCCCGGGTCCGGGTGAGGAAGATGGTGAGGTGCCCTGCAACGGCGAGCTTGAGGAACACCAGGGACTGAAGCGTCTCCCGGGTAAGGTGCAGGACATCTCTCCCGATGTAGAAGACCCCGAAGGATGAGGCCACTCCCACCAGGCCCAGGAGTGTGGACATGCCGAGGACCGTCCGCATGTTCCACCTCACCGGCTTCCTGCTGAAGTCGGCGTTGTCGTACGCGATGGCCATGATTGGGGCATCGTTGAGAAGGGCCAGGAGCACGATCATCAGGGCCGTCACCGGATAGAAGTCGAAGACCAGGATGGATAGGGTGATGAAGAACAGCACCCGTATGGTCTCGGTGATGCGGTAGATCGCGTAGCTGTTCATCCTGGCGAATACCCGGCGGCTCTGTGTGATGGCGTCGGTGATGACAGAGAGCCCGGGTCCGGTGAGGATGATGTCCGCCGCCGCCCGAGCCGCATCCGTGGCGCCGGCCACGGCGATCCCGACGTCGGCCTCCTTCAGGGCCGGAGCGTCATTCACCCCGTCCCCGGTCATCCCCACGATATGATCTCGATGCTGCAGGAGCTCGACGATCTGATACTTGTGCTCCGGGAAGACCTGGGCGAACCCGTCGGCATCCTCCACCGCTCTTCCCGCCTCCCGGTCGGGGCGGTGGAAGAAGGACGACACGTCCCGGATCCTGTCCCCCAGATGTACCCGTCGGGCCACCTGTCGAGCGATGGCGGCGTGGTCGCCCGTGACCATCTTCACCCTTACCCCCAGGTCCATGGCATGCTGGAGGGTCTCGGCGGAATCCTCTCTGGGGGGGTCCATGAGAGCGAGGAGGCCCTGAAGGGTGAAGGGGCCCCGACCCGTGCCCCGCGCGACGGCAATGGCTCGGAATCCCTGGGATGCCAGCGCCTCCACCTCCTGATGCACCTGCGCCACTTCCTCGGTTCCGGGGTTGGCAAGCTCCAGAATCACCTGAGGGGCTCCCTTCACCACCCGAAGGGTCTCCCCCCCGGGGGTCTCCAATGTGGCCTCGGTGCGCTTGACCACAGGGTCGAAGGGACGGAACTCGCTGATCTGGAATTTCGCGGCCCTCTCTTCCAGACCGGGTCGGTTGCGGGCCGCCAGGATCACGGCGTTGTCGATGGGATCCTGATTTTCCTCCCTGGAGGCCATCCACCCGTAGAGGAGCACGTCGTCCTCCGTGGCATCGCCGAACGGCCGGACCCGGGTCACCGCCAGCTCGTTCTTGGTGATGGTTCCCGTCTTGTCCGTACAGAGGACATCCATCCCCGCCACCTCCTCCATGGCCACCAGGCGGCTGACGATTGCCCTGCGTTTGGCCAGGGCCGAGGCGCCCACGACCATGGTCACCGAAAGGACGGCCGGCAATGCGGCAGGGATGGCGGCTACGGTGAGGACCAGGGCGAATCGGACGGTGTCCAGGACGCCTTCGTGGCGGTAGAGGGCTGTGAGGAAGATCAGGACCACCAGGCCGACAGCCAACAGGATGAGGTAGTCCCCGATCTTCACCACCGCCTTCTGGAAGTGGCTCTCCGGATCAGCCTCCTCCACCAGGCGAGCCGTCTTCCCGAAGAAGGTGTCCATACCCGTGGCGGAGACGGTACCGGTCATCTCCCCCCGGCGCACGATGGAACCCGAGAAGGCCGTTTCACCTGGACCCCTCTCCACTGGCAGCGACTCACCGGTGAGGGCCGATTCGTCGATCTCCAGGGGGTCCCCCTCCGCGAGGCTCAGGTCCGCCGGGACGATTTCGCCGGCCCGGATTCGCACCAGGTCTCCTGGGACCAACTCCTTGGCCGGGATTTCCCTCCACCGTCCGTCCCGCTGGACGCGGGCCCGCAGGGCCAGGTTCCGCCTGAGGGCGGCGATGGCCCGATCAGCCTTCCTCTCTTGCCAGAAGCCCACCCCCGCGTTGAGGAGGAGGAGGGCGAGGATGATAAAGAAGTCCTCCCATCGTCGAATGACTGCCGACAGGATCGCCGCCGTCTCGATCATCCATGGAATGGGACCCGTGAAATAGGAGAGCAGCTTTCGCACCGGAGAGACCCGCTTCTCCGTGAGCTCGTTCGGTCCGCTGTCCTGGAGCCGGGTCTCGGCTTCCAATGAGGAAAGTCCGTGGAAGCCTGCTGGGGGGGAGGTGCCCCCCTCCCCCCCGCTGTGCCCAGCGGCTCCGACCTCGGCCCTTCCAGGGGGAAGCCGCAACGCC
>JASFRP010000109.1:0-8155 GCA_050114895.1 Gemmatimonadota bacterium | reverse complement strand
GACCATTGCAGGAGGAAGCGTTCCTTGTGCTCCGAGAAGGGGATTCCCAGGGACTGGAAGAGCGTGCTGACGGCGTGGTGGGACGCGTCGCCGAAGGCCAGCCCCAGGGTGAGCTCACCCCCCCTGCTCAGGTCCAGCTCCCCCGTGAGAGCGACGTTCCCGTCCTCGGCCTGCCCGAACTGCCAATCCATGCGGAGATCGCCGGCCAGGTCCGTCCACCCGTCGGACCGGCCCACGAATCCGCAGGACTGGTGAACGAAGGGGACGGTGGCGCCCAGAGCGAGCCAGCTGTCCCCCCGGTAGGCCGTGAGGAGGGTCCGCCCGGCCACCTCCGAGACCAGGGCGTTGTTCCCTGCCCCTCCCACGTTCAGGTGAGGGGCCAGAAGCGCGAAGAGACGGAGCTCCGTGGCAAGCTCCCGGGGGGCTTCCAGTCGGACCTTCATGAGGACGCACGCCTGGTGGGGGTCGGAGACGATCTCCTTTACGATGCGGTACCTTCCCCCCGGGTCGGAGTTGGTGATCCGGACCGCCAGGGCGTTCTCCCCTTCGTATTCCGTCTCGCTGACCAGATGCCTCCGCTCGTCGTGGAAGAAGGTCTTCCCGTCGGTGACCAGGAGGATCAGATCTCGGATCTGGGGGCGGTCTATGGTGGGGTAGTAGACCTCGTTCAGGACTCCCGCCGAGGTGGTGAACCAGACACGGCTGGCGGAGGTGTAGGCCGTCCCCACGGCGTCCTTGGCGCTCCGGGTCCAGCGGGGCTCGATGCCGGGGTGCCCGAAGGCGCCTCCGCTTCCCGGCGCGTTCCCGTTCTCGCCCGTCCCCTTCATGGCCATCACCCCATTCCCGCGCCGGTGTGGCACGCGTCGCAGGTCATCTGGTCCCAGAGGTTCCCGATGTCCACGGGGTGCTGGAAGGGAAGGCCGTCCAGAGAAGACGCATACACCTCCTGTCCGGCGGGGCCCTGTGCGAGGATCGCGTGGCAGGCGGAACAGTCATGGGTCACAACCGAGCCGTCGGCGCTCTTGTGGTTCCCGTCGTGACACCGGAAGCAGCCCTTCGAGATGCGATGCTGGTCATTCTCCGGGTAGACGCGCCAGCTGACCTTCATGGAGGGGAAGAAGTTCAGGGAGTAGATGCCCTGGAGGGCAGCCACGGCTCCCGAGACGGCTTCGCCGCGGCGGGAGGCGATCTCCGGGTAGCTCTCCTCGTAGAACCGCGTCAGGCCGGCCTCGATGGCCACCAGGGCCGAGTCCCGGGTCGGGTATTCCGCTGCCAGAAGCCTCATCCCCATGCGTTTCACGAATGGCAGGCCGGAGTCGATCCTTCCCGCCGCCAGGGCGATGTCCATGGAACGGTTCGGGGACTCGTAGATGTGGGTGGGCCGGTTGTGGCAGTCGATGCAGTCCATCACCCTGACCGCGCTCCCCGAGAGCGTATCCGGGGCCGCGGCCTCTCCTCCGGCCGTGTAGATGGTGGTGTCCCCCGTGGCCAGGTTCACGGCCCGAATCCAGTCGATCTCCTGGCGGGTGCTGTCCCTGGCGACATATTCGATCCGGCTGTCCACGCTCATGTGCCAGTGGATTCCCCGGGGAAGGCCCCGAACGGAGTTCCCCCCTCCGATCTTGAGGTCCAGGGTGACGGTCCACGGCGTATTGAGGGAATCGGCGAGGTAGTGCGGGATCTCCACCAGGGAGCCGCCCCAGAACAGGGCGGGCCAATGGCAGTTCTGGCAGGACTCCTGGGCCGGCCGCAAGTCCCTGATGGGTGTGGGGATGGGCCTCGGGTACGTGTTGGCCAGGACCGCGTAGACCTGGTGAAGGCCCGAGAGCTTGGAGCGAACATACCAGGTGGCGCCGGGCCCCACATGACAGCCGACGCAGTCGACCCTGGCGTGGGGCGAGTTCTGGTAGGCCGTATACTCCGGCGTCATGACCGTGTGGCAGAGCTGTCCGCAGAAGGCGGTGGATTCCGTGACCCGGAAGCCCTGATACCCGGCGAAGGCGGCGAAGAGAGCGACGAACAGGCTTCCGATGGCGAAGACGAAAGCCGCGTTCCGGTGCGCGGGGTTGTTCAGGTCCAGGAGGGGGAGACGGGGAATGCTCTTCTTCCCCGTCCGCCGTTGGTGCCTCCATTCGACGAGCATCCCCACCGGGACCAGGAGGAGGCCCCCGGCGAAGACGGAGGGGAGGAGGATGAAGAGGACGAGACCGGCGTACGGCTGGGATTCTCCCGTGGCCAGGTAGACCACCAGGAGCGCGCTGAAGACCACGAAGGCGAAGGTGGCGATGACTCCGCCCAGGTAGCTGAGCCAGTTGTGGACGACTTGTGGTAGTTTCACGAATCCGCCCCCGGAGTCAGGTGATGTACGTCGCGCTCACAGTTCCGTCATAACCGTTCCGCCACCGCCGCCGCCCCCAGCAATCCCACACCGTCCTTGACGATGACCCGGACGGGGACCTTCTCCATCAATGCCGTGAGGCGACCTTTGCTGCGGAACGCCTCCAGGAACGGGCCTTCCCGGAGCTTCGGGAGGATCTTCGGGGCGATCCCTCCGGCGATGAAGACGCCGGCGGTGGCCCGCACCGTGAGTGCGAGGTTGCCGGCCTGGGCGCCGAATGCCCGGAGAAAGATCTCCATGGCAGCGGCGGAGAGGGGATCGCTTCCTTCCAGGGCGTGGTGGGAGATCGCCTCCGCCGTGTCCTTGCCCTGCTTCCGGAGCTCCCGGAGCTCCTGGCCCACGGCCTCGCCCTCGGGGATCTCCCGGGAATCCCGAAGGAAATCGTACGCATCTTCCAGCCCGTGGCCCGAGATGAGTCGCTCCCAGGAGACGTGCCCGTAGCGGAGCTGGAGGTACCGGCGGAGACGCCACTGGGTGGGATCGGTGGCCGCGAAGTCCGCGTGGCCTCCCTCCGACGGGTGGACCGTGTACCCCTCCTGATCCCAGACGAGGAACCCCTGACCGAGCCCGGTTCCGGCCCCGATGAGGGCCATGGGTCCCCGGTCCCTGGGGACTCCCTCCTGGAGGGTCACCAGGTCATCCGGCTCCAACTCCAGTACGCCATAGCCGGCGGCTTCGAGGTCGTTGATGATTCGGATCCGAGGGATCCCGACCCTCTTCCCGAACCCGTCCACTCTGATTTCCCATTCGAGGTTCGAGAATTGGCACACCCCCTCCTCCAGGGGGCAGGCCACCCCGAGGCAACCGGCCGGCACCCCGCCGCCGGCCTCCCGCAGGAACTCTCGAACGATGGGTTCCAGCCCCTCGTACTCCCCACTGGAGAACACGGTCTCCCTCAGGACCGTCCGCCGGCCCTCCGCCACCTCGAAGAGCGCCAGGCGGGCATGGGTCCCGCCGACGTCACCGGCCAGGACCCGGCGTGCACCCGGGCTCACGGGCCTCCTCCCTCTCCGGCCCGCTTCAACCCCCTCGCTGCAGGCTCGTCCAGGATCCAGGTGCCTGCCCTGGCCAACTGGGCCGGGCAACCCACAGGGTCGAAGGGGCCCTCCAGCGCCCGGCTCACGGAAGCGGCCTTCCCACCACCCCGGGCCAGGACGAACACCCGGGTGGCCGATTGGATGACGGGTGGAGTGATGGTGAGGCGGTCCCGGGGCGGGGTGGGTCCCCTGGCCGGGACCACTCTCCGGCTCCGCTCTCGCAGGGCCTCTTCACCCGGGAAGAGGGAGGCGGTGTGTCCATCGCCGCCGATTCCCAGGATCAGGATGTCCAGGGTGGGGGGGAGAACGGCCTCGTACCTCCTGGCTGCCGTCTCCCGGTCCTGAAGATCTGCTTCCATGCGGTGAATCTGTCCTGGGGGTACGGGGACCCGGGAGAGCAGGGCCTCCATCGCCATACGGAAGTTGCTTTCAGGGTGGTGGGAAGGCACAGCCCGCTCGTCCCCGAAGAAGACCTCGATTCGGTCCCACGGGAGGCCGGGAACCTCCGCCAGCCGCTGGTACCCGCCCCGGGGTGTGCCGCCCCCGGCCAGGGTCAGATTGGCGGGCCCGGTGCTTGTGCCGTCCTTCAGGGCCCGAGCCAGGGATTCGGCCACCCTCTCGTCGAACTCCTTCTCCGGGACCACCAGGACCCGAGCCCGTGGAACGCCATTCGCCTTCATTCCTCGATGAACCTCCCCTTGCTCCCGATTCCTCCGTCTGAGGCCTCTTTCACCGGCGGAGGGGCAAGGGCCGTGCCGCGGAGCCATCGCCTCCTGCCTGAGCCTTTGAGGGGCCTGGGACATGGGATAATGGTAATACGGTAGGCTGCCCGGAAGACGGATATCTTTGGGCGGAGGGCGCCGGGTGGTGGCCGAAAAGGGCCGATCCAGGAGGTTTTCGACCTATATGCCATTCTCTGTTGGCCCCTTCCTCCTCACCACCGTGTTCGTCTCGGCCCCGCGGGGAGGGTACATTCCTGATTCACGGGATGGTTCCCCGGGGCGAAGCCCCTGGAGAGGCGCTTGGAGTGAGATGGGGCTGTGGGGGAGGGGCCGCCCACTTCCTCCTCGGACGGTTTGGGACGGACATATGACGGAAGAAAGCTCGAGGACACGTCGCAGATTCCTGAAGCTCGCCTCCGCCAGTCTCGGGGGCGTCGTGGGGGCGGTGTTGGCCATCCCCCTCCTGGAGTCGGTGGTCACTCCGGCTCTTCGTGGGAGGAAGAGCCACTTCTCCCGCCTGGCCCGGCTGGGGGACCTCCCCACCGGGAGCCCGGTGGACAGGACTTTCGCCGACCGGGTGTCCGACGCCTTCATCCAGGAGACCGTCCTTCGGGACGTCTGGGTGGTGAAGCACGGCCCCTCCAACGTGGACGTGTTCTCCCCCATCTGCCCCCACCTGGGATGCCGCTTCGACTGGCATTCCGGACGGAACCAGTTCCTCTGCCCCTGCCACGGGAGCGTGTTCTCAATGGTTGGGGAGGTGGTGGGGGGACCCGCCCCTCGGCCCCTCGATACCCTTTCCACCCGCATCGAGGGGGACGAGATCTTCGTGGAATGGGAACGGTTCAAGGTGGGCATCTCCGAAAAAGTGGCGGTCTAGGAGGCCATTCATGTTCGCTCGTCTGAGGCGATGGATCGAGGAACGGTGGCCACTGTCGGCGGTGCTCCGCCTCGGCTTGGACGAGGACATCCCCGGGGGTGCGAGCATCGCCTACTCGCTGGGAAGCGCTACCCTTCTCGTCTTCCTCCTCCAGCTGTTGACGGGGGTCTGGCAGCTCTTCTACTACGTCCCCACGGTGGATCATGCCTACGACAGCCTGGACTACCTCCGCACGTCCGTGCCCTTCGGCTGGCTGATCCACGGCCTTCACTACTGGGGAGCCAACGCCATGGTCATCCTGGCGGCCCTCCACATGGCCCGGGTCTTCATCTGGGGTGCGTACAAGAGACCCCGGGAGATGACCTGGCTCCTGGGGGTGGCCCTCCTGATCATGACCATGGGGATGAGCTTCACCGGCGCCCCTCTCCCCTGGGACGAGCGTGGGTACTGGGCAGCGGAGGTGGGCACCAGCATCGCCGGCACCGTTCCGGTGGTGGGGAACGCGGTGATGGAGATCCTCCGGGGTGGAGCGTCCATGGGCCAGCTCACCCTCTCCCGCTTCTTCGTCCTCCACGTGGCGCTGATTCCGGGGGCCATCGTTCTCCTGATCGTCCTCCACATCATCGCCTTCCGGCGGTTCGGGAGCGTGGGACCCTGGAAGGAGGAGAAGCGGATCCGCTCCGGGCCCTTCTGGCCGGATCAGGCATTCCGGGACGTGATCGTGGGGATGGCCCTGTTCCTGATCCTGGTGGCCCTGGTCACGTACGCGCCTCCCCCCTTCGCGGGCCCCGCCGACCCGGTGGACTCCTCCTTCACCCCCAAGCCCGAGTGGAACTTCCTCTTCCTCTATCAGGCCCTCAAGCTGTTCAAGGGCCCGCTGGAGCCGGTGGGGACCGTGGGGATCCCGACCCTGAGCGTATTGATTCTGGTCCTGATCCCCTTTCTGGACCGGAGGGAGGAACGAAACCCGGCGCGACGGCCCGCCGCATCGACCCTCGGCGCCCTCGGGGCCGGGGCCGTGGTTCTCTTCACCGTGTTCGGATACTTCAGCCACCCTGGTGGGGGCTCGGGGGCCGCCGCCTCGGCGGGTCCTCCCACGGGATCGGTGGCCGGGCTCTCCGCCAGTGCTCGCCGGGGACGGAGGCTCTTCCGGTCACTGGGCTGCACGGGATGTCATGCCATCGGTGGCAGTGGAGGGTCGGTGGGGCCGGACCTCACGAACGAAGCCCGACAGAACCGGAGCCGGGCCTGGCTCCTGGAACAGCTCGACGATCCCAGGTCCCACGACACCGCCTCCGTCATGCCCTCGTTCGCCTCCCTGGCAACCGGGGAAAAGAACGCCCTGGTGGACTACCTCATGAGCTTGGGAGCGGACAGCCTGCCGGGGGTGGTCAGCGACTCCTCTCGTGGGCCCGGCGCCCCCGGGGCAGCCGTCGGCGCTTCGGGAGACAGCGCCGTCTCGGCCCCGGGCTCCCGGCTCGGCCCTCCGGGTCCCGCGGCGTCCATGATCGGAAATGTGAGACACGGCGGGGATCTCTTCGCCGGGACCTGCCGGTCCTGTCACGGGGAGGCCGGCGAGGGAGGGGTCCGGAATCCGGGATCGGCCGACGGGACAGTACCGGCCCTGGACCCCATCGACCCCATGCTGGCCGATGCGGACCCTCGGGTCTTCGCCGGAAACATCGATCGCTTCATCCAGCACGGCTCCACGCCGACGGGGCCGGCCCCCTCTCTTTCCATGCAGGCCTTCGGTGACAGCCACACCTTGACTCAGGAGGAGATCGCCAACATCGAGGCGTACGTTCTCAGCTTGAATGGCGTCGACCGAGCGTCCCTCGAACACCCGGGGATGAAACCGGAGGCGTTCCTTCTCCTCCTTATCGTTGTGCTTGCCCTTGCAGGGGTGGGGATGGGAGGCGTGTGGCTCCGCTACCGGGGCACGGAGTAGCACGGTGATTCCGGCCCTCCACTGTCGCCGAAGATCCCCCCTGGCCTAGAGGAGTGTTGAGGCCGGTATGAGACCGTCGCCTCGTGGGCGAGCGGCGTGTATTCTTCTCTCTGGAAACTCTCCGCGCGAGACCCGGGTCCGGATCTGGAGAGAAGGTTCCCATGAAGGCGTCCAGGGAGATCCTCGAGAACAACCGGGGGGAGATCGTCACGGGGCTGGTGCTCCTCGTGGCTCTCTACCTCACGAGTCAACGCAGTTACCTTCTGTTCCACAGCCTCATCGAGCTCTTCACCATCGTCGTCGCCACCGGGATCTTCGTCATCACCTGGAACGCTCGGCGCAACCTGACCAACAATTACCTGGTCTTCGTCGGTCTCGCTTCTCTCTTCGTCGCCTTTCTGGACCTGCTGCACACGCTGGCGTACGAAGGGATGGGGGTGTTCTCGGATAGAAGCGGGAACCTGGCTACCCAGCTCTGGATCGGGGGGCGCCTTCTCCAAAGCGCCTCATTCCTCATCGCTCCCCTGCTCCTGGGGCGGGTCCTGCGGGTCCGCTTCACGCTGGGCCTTCTCACGGCGGTGACGGTCCTGTTGGTCCTCGCGATCTTTCGGTGGCATGTCTTCCCCATCATGTACGTGGATGGGGTCGGGCTCACAGCCGTGAAGAAGGGCGCGGAATATGTGGTTTCCTTCACCTTCCTGGCCGCCATCGGACTCCTGGTCAGGAGGCGCCAGGAGTTTGATCCCTCCGTCGTGCGGCTGCTGGCGGCGGCCTTGCTCCTTCTCATTGCTTCGGAAGTCACATTCACCTTCTATCTCAGCCTGTACGGTGAAGCGAACATGGCCGGTCACATGCTTCGCCTGATGGGGTCCTACGCACTGTACAAGGCCATCATCGAGACGGGTCTGGAGCGCCCGTACGCTCTCCTCCTCAGGGACCTGAAGCACTCGAAGGAAAAACTGGAGGAGTACGCTACGGCCCTGGAGGCGCGTAATGAGGCGTTGATCCGTTCCGAGCAGCAGCTCCAGGACGACGCCGGTCTCCTGCGGCAGCGGAACACCGAGCTGGATGCCTACGCCCACACCGTTGCCCACGACCTCAAGAACCCCCTGTCCGTCATCATTTCCGCCGGGGAGCTGATGTCAGAGGTCGACGACCTGCCCCAGGCAA
>JASFRP010000108.1:0-8178 GCA_050114895.1 Gemmatimonadota bacterium | reverse complement strand
CACGTGCTCCGGGGGAGCATCCTCCACTTCCCGGAGAGCCTTGTACGCCCGCTGCTGTTCCTTGCTGAGCTTGCGGGGTGTCCAGACCCGGACCCGCACGAGCTGGTCCCCCTTTCCTCCACCATGGAGCTCCGGGAGACCCTCTCCCCTGAGACGCAGGACGTCCCCGCTCTGGACCCCCGGAGGAATTGTGAGCCGCGCGGAGCCCTCGATGGTCGGGACCTCCACCTCTGCACCCAGGGCGGCCTGCGCGAAGGTGATGGGAAGCTCGAAGAGGACGTATTCTCCGTGCCTGAGAAAGCGGGGATCCTCCTCCACCTCCAGGAGAACGACGATGTCACCTCGGGGTCCTCCCCATGGGCCGACGTTTCCCTGGCCGCGAAGAGTGAGGTAGTTGTCCGAGCCCACCCCTGACGGGACCTCCACCTCCATCTCCCGCTCCGTCCTTACCCGACCCTCACCCTTGCACTTCCGGCAAACCTCCTTGATCACCCGACCCTGCCCGCCACAGGCCTTGCAAGGCGCCACCGAGACAAACTGGCCGAAGACCGACCGCTGGACCTGCCTGACCTCACCCGACCCTCCACAGTGCTCGCACGGGAGGGGGAGCGTTCCACCGATGGCCCCGGTCCCGCGACAATCCTCACAGGTCTCGAGGATCGCGACTCTGAGTTTCTTGGTGACGCCTCGGGCCACGTCCCTGAGGGTGATGGGGAGACGGACCCGGAGCGTTTGCCCTTTGCCGGGTTCTCTCGGGCGGGATCCTCTCGGGCGGCTGGTGAACACCTCTTCGAAGGCTCCGAAATCCCGCATGAAGATCCTGATGGCGTCGGCGAAATCAAAAGCCGAAGCTCCTGGTCCACCGGGGCCACCTCTCAAACCCTGCTTCCCGTACCGATCGTATGTGGCCCGTTTGTCTGGGTCCCGCAGGACCTCGTACGCCTCCGTCACCTCCTTGAACTGGGCCTCCGCGTCCTTCGAGCCCTCGTTCCGGTCCGGATGGTACTTCAAGGCCAACTTCCTGTAGGCCTTCTTGATTTCTTCCGTCGTAGCGTCCTGGGGCACTCCCAGGCGCTCATAGTAGTTCGACATTCCGCATTAGCCCTGGGTCACCCGTCTCCCGGCGAAAGCCGCGGAGGAGGGGCCCTTAGGTCAAGGATTCTCTTTCAGAAGGGGATGCAACCTCTTCACCCTGTCAGGATCCCAGGATCCGATTCACGAGGGAAGAGGTCGAATCAACGATGGCGATGATCTTCTCATAGGGCATACGTGTCGGCCCGATGACCCCGATCACCCCTTTCAGGCCGCCGATCCGGTACTCTGAGGTTACGAGCGTGAACTCGGACAGCTCCTCCTGGTCGTTCTCATCTCCGATAGTGATGTGGAGTCCTCCCTTGTGATCCCTGGCGGAAAGCGCCGTCCCCAGAAGATCCCTGCGCTCCGTGAGCTCGATGAGGCCCTTGAGTCGCTCGCCGGAGGTGAACTCCGGTTGAGACGCCAGGGCGCTGGCCTGTCCGAGAAGGAGCTGCCTCTCCTCCAGGTCGGGCCAGTTGAACAGGTCCGAGCCGGACTCGATGAAGATATTCAGGAGCTCCTCGGCAGCCACGGACTCTTCGGGCCGGGAGTCCCTCAACCTCTCCGGAAGCGTCTGTCGGATTTCCATGAGGGTAAGTCCTGCGAGGCGCTCGTTCAGCAGGTACGCCAGGGCCGCGAGGGTGTCCTCGGGGATCTCACCTTCGAAGTCCACGTAGAGGGTGCGAACCAGGCCACTCCGGATGGTGGCCACCAGAAGGACCTTGTTCGAGGACGCTCTCAGGAGATCCAGCTTCTGAAGGACGGCCTCATCCAGGCGAGGCGCCAAACCCACCCCCAGCTCCAGGGACACGACGCTCAAGGCACGAGCAGCCCGGCTGATGAGCCGTTCCACGGTGGTGCCCCCCTGGGCATCCAGCTCCCTCATCAGCTGGCTCTGTTCCTGCCAGCTCAGATTCGGCATCCGGATGAGCTGATCCACGTGGAACCGGTAGGCCTGGTCCGTGGGGACGCGGCCGGCGGAGGTGTGGGGATGGGTCAAGTATCCCTTCTCCTCCAGATCGCTCATGGTGTTCCGGATCGTGGCTGGGGATACACCGAGACCACAGCGGCGGGCCACGATGCGGCTCCCGGCCGGCTCTGCCGTTTCCACATAGGCCTGGACAACCGCTTCCAGAACGCGGATCTCGCGTTCGGTCAGGTCCTGGCCGGTCCCTCTACCTCTCGTCGGAGCTTCCATAGTCCCCTGAAAGATCGAAACGGTTGAACCGAACCGTCAAGGCGGGGCGGACCCCGCCTCCTCAACCGCATCCAGATCGAGGGTCAGCTGGTCCAGCAGCAGCCAACCCTCCGGGGTCAGCCGAAGGGCTCCTGATCCGCAGAGAGCGTACCCCTTCGCCACCCATCCGCGGACGAGTGCCCGGCCTTCGGAGGAGAGGGTGGCCAGGGGGATGCCGGCACCGGTCCTCAACCCCAACCACAGGGCTTCCAGGCGTGCCGCCTCCGGAGTCAACTCCTCCTCTTCCGCAACGGGGCTCACACCCTCCCGGACTGCCCTCTGGTATTCGCTCCAACCCCTCAGGTTCCACCTACGCAGAGGAAAATTGTAGGAGTGGGCACTGTTCCCCAGACCCAGGTAGGGTCGGAGCTCCCAATACGTGAGGTTGTGCCTCGATTCGAAGCCGGGGCGAGCGAAATTCGAGACCTCGTACTGACGATACCCGGCACCTTCGAGACGATCACTGGCCAGGAGGAACTCCTCCCTGTACCGATTGTCGCCCACGGGAACCACTCTCCCTTGCGACACGGACCTCCCCAGAGGCGTGCCCGCCTCCGCCGTGAGACCGTAGAGACTCAGGTGGGGAACTCCCAGGTCCAGAGCGGAGTCCAGGTCTTTCTCCCAGTCCCTCTCCACCTCTTCGGGAAGACCGAAGATCAAGTCCAGGCTGATGTTTCCAATCCCCGCGTGTCGGGCCCGACGCACCGCCTCCGCAGGAGCCTCGGGCCCATGCAATCGTCCCATCCACTTCAGGCTCCCCATCTGGAACGACTGGGCGCCCAGGCTGATCCGGTTCACGCCGGCCCGCGCCCAGCCCACCGCCACCTCCGAGGTGAAGGATTCCGGGTTGGCCTCAGCCGTCCACTCCAGCTCCGCGTGATCCATTCGACCCGGCCCCAATACCCCAGCCAGACCCCTCATGGCCCCCGGTCCCAGCAGGGAAGGCGTTCCACCGCCGACGAAAACCGTCTCGAGGGTGGACGCCAGTGGGAAACACCCCTCCTGCTCCAGGATTGCCATTTCACCTCGAAGAGCCTTCAGCCACCCCTCCAGGTCTCCAGTTCGGGAGACGGTGACCGCGAAATCGCAGTAGAAGCAGCGCCTGGCACAGAAAGGGGCATGCACATAGACCGCCCGCACTCCTCCCTGACCGGGCTCCCGGCGTCCCGCCATCCCCTCACCGACGCCCGACCTATCCACGTCGAAAACGCATACCGGGGCAGCGAGTGGCCCTACCCAGGAGCTCCAGGGAGGAAAGCCCCGCCAGCGCCTCGGCCGGTGTCAGGCCGGCTCTCTCGGCCAGCACGTCCACCACCTCCGGTCCGGGTCCCAGGGCTTTCCAGAGAGAGTCGAGCCTCCCTCCGGCGCTTTCCCCATCCGGAACCAGCCAGGGGGCCGATTCCTCCCCTGGAGGAGAAGCGTCCGGGGCCCTGCCTTCCCCCCTCCTGGCAGCCGCTTCAGTCGCGACCTCCGGCAGCTCGTCCAGAATGGCCTCGGGTGAGGTGAGGAGGCGGGCACCATCCCGAATCAGGGCGTTGGTTCCCCGGGCCTGAGGATTCCTCAGGGATCCCGGAACGGCCAGGATCTCGCGGCCGAGATCCAGACCGTGATCCACCGTGATGAAGGCCCCGCTCCGCTCCCCGGCTTCCACCACCACGATGGCACGGGCCAGCGCGGCGATCACCCTGTTCCGCTTGGGGAAGTGATGGGGGCGAGCCGTTTCCCAGGGAAGGAACTCGGAAAGGAGGAGCCCCCTCCTCCCCACCTCCTTGAAGAGGGCCCCATGGGCCCGCGGGTAGATCACCTCCAGCCCGGCCCCCAGGACTGCCAGGGTGTCTCCACCTGCCTGCAAGGCCCCGCGGTGTGCGGCCCCGTCGATGCCCCTCGCCATCCCGCTTACGACGGTGATCCCCGCAGAGCCCAGGACGCGCCCCAGGGCCTCGGCGATATCTCTCCCCCCTTCCGTGGCCCGCCGAGCTCCCACGATGGCCACAGCGGGCCCCTGGAGCAGGGCCGGCCTCCCCTTCAGGAAGAGGAGGGGAGGCGGATCGGTGAGATTCAGGAGCGCGGGTGGGTAGTCCGGGGACGTCATGGGGACCGCCTGGATCCCCCGCGTCCTCCATGCGTCCGTGGAGGGGAGGCTCTGTTCCGACTCGAACAGATGGCCCTGGCTCCTCACGGCTCGAAGGGCGGCTTTCCCCGAGCCGTGCTCATTCACGAGGGACGAGATCCGTCGATCCCCGAGACCGGGGCACATCTTCAGCCGGAGGAATGCCGCAGCCTCCTGGGCTACTCCGGCACCCACCACTCCTCCTCCTCGTCCTCGAGCCCGCCGCTCCTCCCCTCCTCGATGCGGGTCCGGACATAGAGACCCTCCAGAAGCTCGGCAAGGCCCCACTGGGTCACGGCGCTGACGGCGAAAGTGCCCCAGGCCTCGGGGGCCCGAACCTTCGGGACGGCTTCGTCCAGGGCAATAAGATCCCTCTTCGTGAGGACCAGGCAGTGGGGGGTCTGCGCCAGTTCCTCGGAGTAGCTCCTCACCTCGTCCCTCAGCTGATCATAGGTTTGCTGTGGATCTTCGCCGTCCAGGGGGACCAGAAACGCGAGGGTCCGGGTGCGTTCGATATGCCTGAGGAACTGAAGCCCCAACCCCCGCCCTTCGTGAGCCCCTTCGATGATGCCGGGAATGTCCGCCAGGACGAATGTCCTGAACCCCGGGAGCTCCACGACTCCCAGGTTCGGCGTGAGCGTGGTAAAGGGGTAGTCGGCAACCTTCGGGTGGGCCTGGGATACCGCCTTCAGGAGTGTGGACTTCCCGGCGTTCGGTTGGCCGACCAGGCCCACATCCGCGATCAGCTTGAGCTCCAGCTCCAACCGTCGTTCCTCCCCCTCCTCTCCCGGCTCCCACCGACGCGGCGCCTGGTGGGTCGGGGTCGAGAACCGAGCATTCCCCCGCCCCCCCCTGCCTCCCTTCGCCACCACCAGGCGGTCCCCCTCCCTCAGGAGCTCCCCCAGGACCTCCCCGGAATCCGCGTCCCGGACCACGGTGCCGAGTGGCACACGGATCTCGGCGTCCTCCCCCGAGCGCCCCGTCCTGTTGCTCCCTTCCCCATGCTGACCCCGCTCCGCCTTGTAGAGCTGGCGGCGGGTGAGATCCAGGAGGGTGGTAAGCTGGCCATCCCCCACCAGAATGACGCTTCCGCCATCGCCGCCATCCCCTCCGGACGGGCCTCCCCGGGGAACCCCTTTCTCCCTCCGGAAGGCCTCGGCACCGGAGCCTCCCACACCTCCCTGCACATGGATCAGGGCCCGGTCCACAAACATGGCTGCACGCTCCTCCCCTTCCAGGCTCTCAGGTTTCCGCCGGGACGCCGGGCCGGTCCGCCTCCTCCGATCCGGATGAGGCCTGGACCCAGCGGCTCCTGACCCGGCTCCAGACGGCCCGCACGCTCGAATCCCCCTCCGGCATGAAGGCCCCGGCCACCTCCACGGCCTCCTCCACCTCCTCCAGGGTGGCACCGGCGTTCAGGGCCCCACGAAGGTGGGAATGTAGTTGTCGGGGCGCCCCAAGGACCGCCAGGAGGCTCGCAATGCAGAGCTCACGCGTCACCAGGTCCAGTTCCGGCCTTCCGAGAACCTTTCCGTACCCTTCCACCACCATCCACCGTTCCATGTCGGGATGGAGAGCGCGGATGTTGCGCCTCAGCTCCTGATATTGCCCCGCGTACACGACCCGGCAGACCTCCCGCCCACGATCGCTCC
Source organism: Gemmatimonadota bacterium (assembly GCA_050114895.1). Taxonomy (GTDB): domain Bacteria; phylum Gemmatimonadota; class Gemmatimonadetes; order Longimicrobiales; family Gaopeijiaceae; genus JASFRP01. The sequence goes on along the minus strand of JASFRP010000108.1, from coordinate 2,105 downwards.
ACTCCACCCACGTCCCGGGAACGGCCTCCCCGGCCTCACGCCTGGAGATCCCCCTCCACAGCCCGAAGGCGTTGAGCGCCGCCGGGTATCCGAGGAACAGATAGCTCTGGAGGATCGCCTCCTCGACCCTGCGGGGGTCCGCCTCCTTCAGGCAGCTTTCCATGGACGCGGCGAGGGCACCGGGGTCCCGGCTGGCCAGGGCGGCGCTGAGACTCACAAGCGCCCTTCGCTCGCTATTGGTCATGCCGGATCCCTTCGCTGAGATTGGCGTCCCGGGACGTCGGCGGGACGGGTCGCGCTGTCGTTGTGACCGGCTCGGGAGCCGATCCCGGTCGGTCCCCCCTCTCAGGAGGATGCCCGCTAGGCAGGGCCCCGGAATACCGGGATGGGCCTCAACGTCTGAAGGCCCCCTCCGGAAAGAGGAGGAAGGAAGGGGCCGTTGGATTGGGAAGGTGGATCGGGAAGCATATCAGGATCAGCGTGTCAGTGATCCCTCCTCTTATCCCGACCTGTCCGGAACCCTGCCCACCGTCCATCCGACGGGGAGGAGACGAGGAGAACCGGACGAGCAAGGCTCTACGAGCCCTGAGGTGCTCCTGCCCCGGCTGGGGCGCTCCCCTCCTCCTGGGTCTCCTCGGTCGCCACGACGGGTGTCCAGTCCGAATTCTCCGGCCGAGCGGCCAGCCGGAGGAGATCGGAGGTGGTCCCTGAATCCCTCAACAGGGTCAGCGTTCGCTGGAGGACCCGATCGGAGTCCATCATCCTCCGAAACTCTCCGGCCTCACCCCACGCCTGGAGGGCAATCTCACGTTCCAGCTGGAAGCGGACGAAGCGCCCCAGGCGCTGGAATTGGGCGGGTGAAAGCGGCACCCCGCTCTCCCCGAGAAGCCCCCGGAACCTCTCCATGTCTTCAGGGCCGATGCGAAAATCCGGCTGGAGCTCCGGATCTTCCTGCAGATATCGAACCGCGAAGTTGAACACGGCCGTCTGGAACAGTGGGCCCGACCGATCCACCTCCCGTATCACTTCCGACTCCCGGGTCGTGAGCGTGTCGGCCATCACCAGCACGTCGGGGATGATCCCTCCACCCCCGAGGACCTCTCGCCCGCTGTCGGTCCGGTAGATGGGCTTGGCCACCGTGTCCGGGAGCGAAGCCAGGGAGTTACTCAAGGTCCGAACGCTTCGCTCCAGGGAGGCGATCTGGTCTGATCTTTCCTTGTGAATGGACCGGCCGACAGGGGTGTACCAGCGGGCCGTGGTGAGACGAAGGATGTTCCCACCCGTGAGGGGATACAGCGTCTGCACGGATCCCTTGCCCCATGTCGGGGCCCCCACGATGACGGCGCGGTCGTGGTCCTGAAGAGCCCCGGCGATGATCTCCGCAGCGCTGGCACTCCGTTCGTCCACCAGGACCGCCACCACCAGATCTGGGTGGGATTGCTCCCTCACCGCGCTGAAGGTCTCGTTCTGGTTGGCCGCCCGGCCACGGGTCTCCACCACGCCCCGCCCCGGGTCGATGAAGTAGTCGGTGATGGCGATTCCCTGGTCCAGCGTACCACCCGGGTTCCCTCGCAGGTCCAGGATCAGATCACTGATTCCCAACGTCTCCAGCGAATCCACGGCCCTCCGGACTTCCTCAAAGGACGTCTCGGATACCGAGAGGAGGGGGACATACCCCACCCCGTCCTCCAGCTCCAGGGCAAAGGGCACAGACTTGAGCTGTATCCTCTCCCGGGTGATGGCGAAGGGGATGGGATCCTCCAGTCCCGGCCGCCGGATCATGACGGAGACCTCGGTGCCAGGACGTCCACGCAACCGGTCCACCACTTTATCGGGGTCCCAGCCCTCCGTAGACTCACCCTCCACCCCCACGATCTGGTCCCCAGCCCGGATCCCCGCCCGGGTTCCGGGCGTTCCCGGGAGAGGGGTCACCACCGTCACCCACCCGTTTCGCGGGATGACCTCCAGACCCACACCGGCATACTCTCCCTCCATGCGAATCCGGAAATCATCGGCGTCGGATGCCGGCAGGAAAGAGGTGTTGGGATCCCCCAGGTCCCTCAAGATCCCATCGATGGCGGACTGGTAGATCTCGTCTCTTTCCA